>JBBQAB010000125.1:0-7711 GCA_038198385.1 Propionibacteriales bacterium | reverse complement strand
GAAGTCGGTGTCGGTGGTCTCCGGGCCAGCGGCGCTGATGAAGTAGCGCAGGGCATCCGGGCCGAACTCGCCCAGGAAGTCCCCGACATAGATAACCTTGTTGCGGCTGGTGGAGAACTTGGCCCCGCTCATGGTCAGGTACTCACTCGACACCACCTCGTCGGGCAGGTTGAGGTCCCCCATCGGTCCGACGACGCCACCGTGGTCGCCGCGGCCGTTGTGGCCCAGCAGCATCCCCGGCCAGATGACGGAGTGGAAGACGATGTTGTCCTTTCCCATGAAGTAGTAGCCCTGGGCGTCAGGGTTGATCCACCACTGCTGCCAGGCGTCGGGATCACCGGTGCGTCGGGCCCACTCGACCGAGGCCGATAGATAGCCGATGACGGCGTCGAACCAGACGTAGAGCCGCTTCATCGGCTGGTCCCGCCAGCCCTCCAGCGGCACCGGGACCCCCCAGTCGAGGTCGCGGGTGATGGCGCGGGGCTTGAGGTCCTTGAGCAGGTTCTGGCTGAACCTCAAGACGTTGGGCCGCCAGTCGGAGCGGTTCGCGAGCCACCCGCTGAGCGAGCCGGCCAGGGCGGGGAGGTCAAGGAAGAAGTGCTCGGTCTCCACGAACTTCGGGGTCTCCCCGTTGATACGGGACTTCGGGTTCTTCAGGTCGATCGGGTCGAGCTGGTTGCCGCAGTTGTCGCACTGGTCCCCGCGGGCGCCGTCGTAACCGCAGATCGGGCAGGTGCCCTCGATGTAGCGGTCCGGCAGCGTCCGACCGGTCGAGGGGCTCACCGCGCCCATCGCGGTCTTGGGGACGACATAGCCGTTCTTGTACAGACCGAGGAACAGGTCCTGCACTACCTGGTAATGGTTCAGCGTGGTGGTGCGGGTGAAGAGGTCGTAGGACAGACCGAGGCCCTGCAGGTCGTCCACGATGACGCGGTTGTACTTGTCGGCCAGCTGCCGGGTGGTCACACCCTCCCGCTCGGCCTGCACCGAGATCGGCGTCCCGTGCTCGTCGGTCCCCGAGACCATCAGGACGTCATGGCCGCTCATCCGCATGAAGCGGGAGAAGACGTCGGAGGGCACACCGAAACCGGAGACGTGACCGATGTGGCGCGGGCCGTTGGCGTACGGCCAGGCCACCGCGGTCAGAACACGTGAGCTCATGGGCCCAACCCTAGTGCCGCCGGGGGTGGGCCCCGACGGCGTTCACCGGGCCGGGCCGCGGGGGCGGTCGGGGTGGAGCCGCCGACCGTCGAGCCCGTCGGGGGCCTAGGGTGCCCTTGTGAGCGAGGGACAGGGGCTGAGCCCCGGGGCCGTGGTGCGGGAGCTGACCGAGCTGCTGGCGGTGCCCAGCATGGGTGGGTCGGCGGCCGAGGCCGAGATCCAGTACCGGCTGGCGGACCGGCTGGACCGGCTGGGGCTGACCGTCGACCTCTGGCCGCTGGAGCTCGCGGGCCTGCGGGCCGAGCCCGGCTATCCCGGGGAGGAGGTCGAGCGCGAGCAGGCGTGGGGGTTGGTGGCGACCAGCCGTCCCGGGGAGGAGGTCGAGGTCATCCTGGAGGGCCACGTCGACGTCGTGCCGCCGGGGGACCTGCGCGCCTGGCACAACGACCCCTTCGCGCCCCGGGTCGAGGGCGCCACGGTCACCGGCCGGGGGGCCTGCGACATGAAGGGTGGTCTGGCCGCGATCCTGGCGGCCGTCGCGGCCCTGGGTCCCCGGACAGGGGAGGTGCCGGCCTTCGCCGTGCACTGCACCGTCGGCGAGGAGGACGGGGGCCTGGGGGCGTACGCGGCGCTGCGGCGGGGCCACACAGGTCGGGCCTGCGTGATCCCCGAGCCCACGTCGTTGCGGCTGGTCACCGCCAACGCCGGCTCGCTGACCTTCCGGATCGAGGTGCCGGGGCGGGCCACCCACGGCAGCACCGCGTACGCCGGGGTCTCGGCCGTGGACGGTTACCTCCCGCTGCACCGGGCCCTGGCCGACCTGGCCCAGCGCCGCAACCGCGACCCCGAGCCCCTGATGGCGGCCTACCCGGTCGCCTACCCGCTGTCGGTGGGTCGGCTGCAGGCCGGCGACTGGGCCAGCAGCGTGCCGGACCGGCTGGTGGCCGAAGGGCGCTACGGGCTGCGGATCGAGGAGGACCCCGCCCGGGCCCGCGCCGAGCTGGAGGCGGCGGTCGCGGCCGCCGCCGACCAGGACCCCTTCCTCCGCGACCACCCGCCGGTGGTGACCTGGCCGGGCGGGGCCTTCCGGGGCGGTCGGCTACCGAGCGGCCACCCGCTGCGGACGGTGGTCGCCGACGGACACCGACGGGCCACCGGTCGCGTCGCCGAGCCCGAGCGCGGCGCCCCGTGGGGCAGCGACCTCCGGCTGTACGCCGGAGCCGGGGTAGCCACCCTGCACTACGGTCCTGGGGACGTCCGGCTGGCCCACGGGCCGAACGAGTCCGTGCCCGTGGCCGAGGTGCTGACCTGCGCCCAAGTGCTCGGCCACGTCCTCGAGCACCCTCCGCTCACCGGCTGAGCCGGCCGGCCTCAGCGCATCGCCGCCGCGAAGGCGGGCTCGATCACGTCGGTGATCAGGGCCTGCTTGCGGTCCCAGTCGCAGAACGCGCTGCGTGCGGCGTTCAGGGTCAGACGGCGTACGCCCTCGAGGTCGTAGCCCAGCTCGCTGCTCAGCAGTGAGAACTCCCGGCTGAGCCGGGTGCTGCTCATCAGCTGGTTGTCGCAGCTCAGCGTCACCCGGAAGCCCAGGTCGTCCAGTACCTTGATCGGGTGGGTCGCGACCGAGCGGGCGGCCCCGGTCTGGACGTTGGAGGAGGGGCACAGCTCCAGCGGGATCTGCAGGTCCCGCACATAGGCCGCCACCTCGCCGAGGGTGGCGTGGGCGTCCGCGTCGAAGCTGATGTCCTCCACGATGCGGACCCCGTGGCCGATCCGGTTGGCGGAGCAGAGCTGGACCGCGGCCCAGACCGATTCCACCCCGGTGGCCTCGCCCGCGTGCACGGTGTAGCGCAGGTTGTGCTGCTTGAGCAGCTGGAACGAGGCCAGGAAGCGCTCCGGCGGGAAGCCGTCCTCCGCCCCGGCGATGTCGAACCCGGCCACGCCGTCGTGCCGGTACTCCACCGCCAGCTCGGCGATCTCGGTCGTCGGCTCGTCGACGTGCCGCATGGCGGTCAGCAGCTGCTGGACCAGGATCTGCTGGCCGCGGGCGGCGCAGATCTCCATCCCCTCGGCCAGCCCGTCCCGGACGGCCTCGACTGCGGTCCGCGGGGTGAGCTCACCCTCGGTCAGCCGCTCCGGGGCCCAGCGCGTCTCGCCGTAGACGACCCCGTCGGCGGCCAGGTCCTCGACGAACTCCCGGGCGACCCGGCGGACGTTGGCCGCGGTCTGCATCACCGCGACGGTGTGGTCGAAGGTCTCCAGATAGAGCACCAGGGTGCCCGAGTCCGCCGCCTCGGCGAACCAGCGGCCCAGCGCCTCCGGGCTGTCGGCCGGCAGCGGGTGGCCGATCTCGCGCGCGAGCTCGAAGACGGTGGCGGGCCGGAGGCCGCCGTCGAGGTGGTCGTGCAGGGAGACCTTGGGGAGGCGGCGCAACAGGGCGGTATCGATGCTCATCGGACCAGCCTCTCACTGCCGCTCAGACCTCGCGGACCCCCAACAGCTCGGGAGCGCCGAACGCGTCGGGCAGCAGCTCGGTCATCGGCCGGATCCCGCTGGGCGTGTCGACCAGACAGTCCGGCCCGCCGTTCTCCCAGAGCAGCTGGCGACAGCGCCCGCAGGGCATCAGGACCGCGCCGCGCTTGTCCACGCAGGCGAAGGCGACGAGCCGCCCGCCCCCGCTGGCGTGCAGGGCCGAGACCAGGCCGCACTCGGCGCACAGCGTCACCCCGTACGCGGCGTTCTCCACGTTGCAGCCGACCACGACCCGGCCGTCCTCCACCAGCGCCGCCGCCCCCACCTGGTAGTCGGAGTAGGGCGCGTACGCGTGGGCGGTCATGGCGCGGGCCGCAGCCCGCAGGGCGTCCCAGTCGACGTCGGTCATGGTCGGCTCACTTCTCGTAGGGGACGCCGTCGGCCGCGGGCGGTCGCACCCGCCCGACCAGTCCGGCCACCGCGATGATGGTGGCGACGTAGGGCAGGGTGAGCAGGAACTGGCTGGGCATCGGGGTGCTCAGGGTCTGCAGCTGGGACGCCATCTGGGTCACGAAGCCGAAGAACAAGCACACCAGGGTGGCCAGCACCGGGTGCCAGCGGCCCATGATCAGCGCGGCCAGGGCGATGAACCCGTTGCCCACGGTGAACTCCTTGGAGAAGGATCCGGTGGAGGCCAGGGTGAAGAAGGCCCCGCCCAGACCGGCGAAGACCCCGCCGGCCAGCACGGCCGACCAGCGGATGGCCCGGACGTTGAGCCCGACCGTGTCGACCGCCTCGGGGTGCTCACCGGTCGCGCGGACCCGCAGGCCCCAGGTGGTGCGGTAGAGCAGGACCCAGACCACCACCACCGAGAGCGCGGCCAGGTAGGCCAGGATCGTCTGGTCGAAGAGCACCCGGCCGAAGAACGGGATGTGGGCCAGCCCCGGCACCTCGATCGTCGGCAGCACCGGAGCCGAATTGTAGGTGTCGGCGGCCGGCTGCACCAGCTGGTCGAACAGGAAGCCCGTGACCCCGACCGCGAGCAGGTTCAGGACCACGCCCAGCACGACCTGGTTGACCAGGTAGGTGATCGCGAACAGGGCCAGCAGGGCGGCCATGGCCACCCCGGCGACGACGGCCGCGACCAGGGCCGCCACCACCGACTGGGTCAGGCTGCCGACCACCGCCGCCGCGAAGGCCGCGGAGAGGAATTGGCCCTCGATCGAGACGTTGACCACGCCCGCCCGCTCGCAGAGCACGCCGCACAGGGCTCCGAAGACGAGCGGGGTGGCCAGGGACAGGGTGCCCGCGAGCTGGTTGCTGACCGGGAAGGGCAGGTCCCGACCCGCCGCCGCCCAGGTCAGGAAGCCCAGGACGACCGCGACGCCGGCCACCGCGGCGGCCAGCGCCGGCAGCCGGCCGCGGAGCCGACCCGAGACGAACCCGGCGCCGGCCAGCAGGCAGAGGACCGCGCAGACCGCCACCGTGGGCAGCCCGGGCAGGGCGACCGTCGGCAGCTGGACGGCGTCGAAGGCGTCGGAGAGGGCGAACCGGGCCTGGCCCGACACCGAGGCCAGGCTGACCAGCAGCAGCACCCCGACCACCCCGATCAGGCCCCCGGTGGAGAGCCGCTGGCGGCGCTTCTCCCGGGACTCCGTACGGCTGCGCTCGGGCCCGGAGTCCGGTCCGGGCCGGCGGGCCGGGGTGGCCGGGGACGTCGGGTCGACGGTGGTGCTCACGCGAGCCCTCCCTCCGGTACCGGGCCGACGGGGCGCGCCCGGCGCACCTTGAGCCACGGCACCAGCCGGGCCCCCAGGGCCGGAGCGGCCACGAACAGCACGATCCGGGCCGGCAGCACCGTGGTCAGGGTGAGCGGGGTCGGGGCGATGCTCTGCATGGCCAGACCCCCGGCGTGCAGGGCGCCGAAGAGCAGTCCGGCCAGCACAGTTCCCAGCGGCTTGGAGCGGCCCAGCAGCGCCACGGTGATGGCGTCGAAGCCGACCGAGCCGACGATGCCGGCCGAGAGCGGCACGGGGACCCCGGACGCACTCGGGCCGAGCGCGGCCTGCACCCCGGCGAGACCCGCCAGCGCCCCGGCGGCGACCATGGCCACCACCGTGGTCCGGGCGACACTCATCCCGGCGGTGGCGGCGGCGTACGGGTTGGCTCCGACCGCCCGGATCGCGAAGCCGATGGTCGAGCGGTCCAACAGCCACCAGACCCCGACCGCGGCGAGCAGGGCGATGACGAACCCCAGGTGCAGCTGCGTGCCCTGGAGCCGGGGCAGGGTGGCGTTCCAGTCGACGACGGGCGAGATCGGGTCGGTGCGTCCCGGCCGCTGGAAGGCGGTGGTGGTCAGCAGGTAGGCCAGCAGCCCGGCGGCGATGTAGTTCATCATGATGGTCACGATGACCTCGTGGGCCCCGGTCCGGCCCTTCAGCCAGCCCACGATCCCGCCCCAGATCCCGCCGGTGACCATGCCCACGACCAACGCGAAGACCAGGTGGATACCGGGGGGCAGGTGCAGCGCGAAGCCCACGTAGGCCGCGCCGGCCGCCCCCAGGATGGCCTGCCCCTGGGCGCCGATGTTGAACAGCCCGGCACGGAAGGCCAGGCCGACCCCGAGCCCGGCGCAGATCAGCGGGGCCGCCTGGGCGGTGGTCTCGGTCAGCGGCACCAGGCCACCGACGGACCCCTTGAGCAGGGCCGAGTAGGCCCCGCCCACCTTGGCGGCCGAGGCGCTCAGCGCGTCGGTGGGGCGGGCGAAGAAGTAGGCGAAGGTCTGCCGGACCTCGGAGTCGGACACGACCATCAGCACGGCGCCGACCAGCAGAGCCAGCACGAAGGCGGCCAGCGTGGTCACCACCTCACCCCAGGGCACCGTACGGCGGCGGGCCGGGCGCTCGGGCGGCCGCTGGTCGACCTGCGGCGGCAGGGCCCCGGGGGCCACAGGCAGGGTGCTCACGCGCTCTCCTTCGCCGACGACTCCATCACGGCGGGCGCGGAGTTCTCGGTGCTGGGGGCGGCGGTCGCCATCGCCTCCTCGGCCGGGACCCCGGCCATCATCAGACCGAGCACCTCCCGCGAGGTCTGCGGCGGGACCACGCCCACAACCCGACCCCGGTACATGACCGCCACCCGGTCGGCCAGCGCGGCCACCTCGTCCAGCTCGGTCGACACGATCAGGACAGCGGTGCCGCGGTCCCGTTCGGCGACCAGCCGCTGGTGCAGGAACTCGATGGCGCCCACGTCGACGCCGCGGGTGGGCTGGCTGGCGATCAGGGCGGCCAGCGGTCGCGACAGCTCGCGGGCGAGCACGACCTTCTGCTGGTTGCCACCCGAGAGCGAGGACACGGGGGTGTCGACCGACTGGGTCCGGACGTCGAACTCCTCGACCAGGTCGAGCGCGTCCTGGTGGATCCGCGGCAGGTCGAGCGCGAGCCCGCGGGCGTACGGGCGCTGCTCGGCCCGGTTCAGGACGAGGTTCTCGGCGACAGAGAACGAGCCGACGAAGCCGTCGTGCTTGCGGTCCTCGGGCACGAAGCCCAGCCCGGCGTCGATCATCTCGCGCGGCGACGCTCCGGACATGGCCTTCCCGTCGAGGGTGACCGATCCCGACAGCAACGGGGTGATGCCGAGCAGCGCCTCCGCGAGCTCGGTCTGTCCGTTGCCCTGGACCCCGGCGACGCAGACGATCTCGCCGCCGTAGACGTCCAGGTCGAGGTCGTCCACCACCCGGGACCCGGTGGGCCCGGCGATGGACACCCCGCGCAACGACAGCCGGGGCTCCGTGCCGGGCGAGGCCGGCGGCTTGGTCACGGTGAGGTTGACCGCCCGCCCTACCATCAGCTCGGCGAGCGCGGCCTCGGAGTCGCTGGGGCGGGCGGTCCCGACCACCTTGCCCCGGCGGATGACGGTGATGGTGTCGGCGATGGCGCGAACCTCGCGGAGCTTGTGGGTGATGAAGACGATGGCGCGGCCCTCGTCGCGCAGCGAGCGCATCACCGCGATCAGCTCGTCGATCTCCTGCGGGGTCAGCACGGCGGTCGGCTCGTCGAAGATGAGGTACGTGGCGTCG
>JBBQAB010000124.1:0-4135 GCA_038198385.1 Propionibacteriales bacterium | reverse complement strand
GCGCCGGCAAGACGACGCTGCTCAACGTCCTCTCGTCGTTCATTCCGACAAACGAACGCATCGTCACGATCGAGGACTCCGCGGAGCTCCAGCTACGCCAGCCCCACGTCGTGCGTCTGGAGACCCGCCCCGCCAACATCGAGGGCAAGGGTGAGGTCGGCATCCGCGACCTGGTCCGCAACTCGCTCCGGATGCGGCCCGACCGGATCGTGGTGGGTGAGGTCCGCGGCGGGGAGAGCCTGGACATGTTGCAGGCGATGAACACCGGGCACGACGGCTCCCTGTCCACGGTGCACTCCAACTCGCCCCGGGACGCGATCGCCCGACTAGAGACCCTGGTCCTGATGGCGGGGATGGACCTGCCGCTGCGGGCCATCCGGGAGCAGATCGCCTCCGCCGTGGACGTCATCGTGCAGCTGAGCCGGCTGCGGGACGGTACCCGCCGGGTCACCTACGTCACCGAGGTCCAGGGGATGGAGGGCCAGACCGTGACCCTGCAGGACGCGTTCCTGTTCGACTACTCCGCCGGGGTCGACGCGGCGGGTCGCTTCCTCGGCAAGCCGGTCCCGACCGGGGTCCGGCCCCGGTTCACCGACAAGTTCGACGAGCTGGGCATCACGCTGTCGCCCCGGGTCTTCGGCGCCTCGCCGCCCACGCGGGGGAGCCTGCGGTGACGCTGGCTCCGATGGTGGTGACCGGTGTGCTGGCTGGCGCCCTTGCGCTCGGCCTGGTCGTCTTCCTGCTCCTGGCCCCGGCCCGGGAGGAGGTCGGGCTCGACCGGCTGATGCCAGGCCGCCCGCCGGCCCCGACCGGGCTGAGCCGGCTGACGTCGTGGGTCACCGAGCAGCTGGAGCGGCTGCTACGGCGGCGCACCGACATCGGGGTGCACATGGCCGTCCTCGAAGGGGCCGGCATCACGATGCCGCTGCAGGAGGTGGTGCTCCTGGTCATCGTGGGGGCTCTGCTCGCGGGGGGCCTCGGGCTCTTCCTGGCCGGGCCACTCCTCGGGGCGCTGCTGCTGCTCGTCTTCCCGGTGGCGGTCCGCGGCTATCTGAGCGCCCTGGTCAACCGACGGAAAAAGCAGTTCGCCGACCAGCTGGACGAGTCGTTGCAGCTGATCGCCAGCAGCCTCCGCGCGGGCCAGAGCCTGATGCAGGCCCTGGCCTCGGTCTCGGCCGAGGCCCCCGAACCCACGGCCGGTGAGTTTGCCCGCATCATCAACGAGACCCGGGTGGGTCGCCCGCTGGCCCCGGCGCTGGAGGAGACCGCCTCCCGGATGGGCAGCGAGGACTTCTCCTGGGTCACCCAGGCCATCGCCATCAACCGGGAGGTGGGGGGCACCCTGGCCGAGGTCCTCGACGGGGTCGGGCACACCATCCGCGAGCGCAGCTCAATCCGGCGCCAGGTCAAGGCGCTGGCCGCCGAGGGCAAGCTGTCGGCCTACATCCTGATGGCTCTCCCGCTCGGGATCGCGGGGTTCCTGCTGATGGCGAACCCCGCGTACATGATGAAGTTCACCGCCAGCATCGTGGGTTACATCCTCATCGCGCTCGCCTTCGTGCTGCTGGTGGTCGGGGCCCTCTGGCTGCGCAAGGTCGTCAGCATCACGTTCTGACCCCCGAAAGGAACCGGTTGTGCCCCCTGTGGTCGTCGTCGCCGTGGTCGGCGTCGGACTCTTCGTTGCCGTCGTCGTCTTCTCTCTGCTCACCCGCCGTGACCCCGGGCGGGAGCGGCTGGTGGCCAACCTGGAGCGCGGCCTGGTCAGTCACGAGGCCGAGACCCCCGAGCTGGGGAGCAACGCCCGGGCGGGTCTGCAGACCCTGGCCCGCCGTCTGACCCCGCCCAGCTTCCTACCCCGGCTGGACCGGCTGCTGGCCCGCGCCGGGCGACCCCCGGCCTGGCCGTTGGAGCGCCTGCTCACGGTCAAGGTGGTGCTGCCGCCGGTGGTCCTCGCGCTCGGCCTGCTCTACCTCAGCTCCGCGCCGGGCGGAGTGACCGTGCTCATCGTGCCGGTCGTGGTGATCGTGAGCTACTTCCTGCCCGAGCTGCTGTTGCACAGCCGCGGCCAGGAGCGCAGCCAGAAGATCGCCTTGGAGCTGGCCGACACCCTGGACCAGATGACCATCGCCGTGGAGGCCGGACTGGGCTTCGACTCGGCCATGGCCCGGGCGGGCAAGAACGGCAAGGGCCCGCTGGCGCAGGAGCTGGTCCGGACCCTGCAGGACATCCAGGTCGGTCAGTCGCGACGTCAGGCGTACGAGGGGCTGGCCCGGCGCACCCAGGTGCCGGACCTGCGCAAGTTTGTGAGTGCCATCACCCAGGCCGACAAGTACGGCATCGCGATCTCCGACGTGCTCAAGACCCAGGCGGCGGAGATGCGGCTGAAGCGGCGCCAGGGGGCCGAGGAGAAGGCCATGCAGATCCCGGTCAAGGTGCTCTTCCCCCTGATGCTGTGCATCCTGCCGGTGCTCTTCATCGTGCTGCTCGGGCCGGCCGCGATGGACATCGTTGCGGCGTTCTCGTGACCCTGGGACTGGTCGCGCGGGCGGCGTCGGGGCCGGCCTCTGCGTCGGTGGTGTCCTCCTGCTGGCTCCCTGGGCCCGACGCCTGGCCGGTCGCGATTCGGGCTGGCTGCGGACCGCTTTCGTCGTTCCGCTGGCGGGTCTCGGAGGCCTGGGCGCGGCCTTCCTGGCCACGGGCTGGCCCGAACTCGTTGGCTCGCTGGTCCTGGTCGTGGGCTCCGCCTGGTTGGTGCTGGTCGACCTGGCCGACCACCGGTTGCCGGACCGGCTGCTGCTCCCGCTCTATCCGGTCCTGCTGGTCGCGCTCGGGGTGGCCGCGGCCACGACGGGGAGCTGGGACCGGCTGGGTCGGGCCGGAGCGGCGGCGGGTCTGCTCCTGGTGGGTTCGTTCGTGCTGGCCCTGGTCACCCCGGACAACCTCGGCCTGGGCGACGTCAAGCTGTTCGGTCTGCTCGGGGGGTTCCTGGGCTGGCTCGGGTGGTCGGAGGTCGCCCTGGGGGTGCTGTCCGCGTTTGCGCTGAACGCGCTGGTGGCGGTGGGGCTCCTGCTCGGGCGCCGGGTCTCGTGGCGGGGTGAGGTGCCCTTCGGTCCGTGGCTGGTGGCGGGTGCGGTGGTCGGCGCCGCCTTCGGACCGGCCGTGCTCGGTGTCTGAGCAACCGAGGGTGGGGCGCTGCGGGCTCAGACCTGCTCGATCTCGACCCCCGTCTTCTGCAGGTCGGCCAGCCGGGAGCCGCTCAGCCGCGTATCGGTGATCATCAGGTCCATGTCGCTCAGCTCGGCGTGCCGGGTGCCGCGGACCAGACCCACCTTGCTGTGGTCGGCCAGCAGGATGCGCCGCTGGGCCGTCCGCAGCATCAGCCGCTTCACGGCCGCCTCCTCGGGGTCCGGCGTGGTGAGGCCGCGGACCAGGGAGATGCCGTTCGTGCCCAGGAAGGCGACGTCGACGTTGATCTCGGCCAGGGTTCGGGCCGCGACGTCGCCCACCTCGGCCAGGGTGGGGGCCCGGAGCCGTCCGCCCAGGGTATAGACGGTGATCCGGGGCCGGTTCAGCAGGCCCAGGGCCACGGTCAGGGTGTTGGTGTAGACGGTCAGGTCGATGTCACCGGGCAGCTGGTCGGCGACCTGGGCGGTGGTCGAGCCGGCGTCGATCAGGATGGAGCCGCCGTGCGGGACATGGGCGAGTGCAGCCCGGGCGATCCGGGTCTTCTCTTCGGTGAACTCGGTCCGTGAGGCCACGACCGGCTCCATCGAGAGCCGTTCGGCCGACACCGCGCCGCCGTGGACCCGACGGAGCAGGCCGCTGCGCTCGAGCTGGATCAGGTCCTTGCGGACAGTCTCGGAGGTCACGCCGAGCTCGGCCGCCACCGCCGCCGCGTCGATCCGCCCCTGGGTCCGCAGCGCGGCCAGGATGTGCTGGTGGCGCTCCGGTCGGAACCGTACGCGGTCTCGGGAGCCGTTCATCGTCTGACTCCTGGGCCGGTTCTCCGCACCGATCGGACCCGGGCGGGCGCGCTCACTGGGGCTGAGCCAGGGTCAGGACGACCTTGACGTGCTCCCCGCTCGCGGAGGCGGCGAAGGCGGCCTCGACCTCCTCCAGGGGGTACTGCGCGGTG
>JBBQAB010000123.1:0-2609 GCA_038198385.1 Propionibacteriales bacterium | reverse complement strand
GGGCCTGACCCTGACCACGCGGGGCCTGACCCTGACCAGTCGGGCCCTGAACCGGCGATCGAGGTGGGCCGCCGTTGGGGCTGCCCGCCGCCGGGGCGCCAGCGGGGCCGTCGCGGGGAACGTCACGGATCGCCGACCCGCGGCCACCGATCACGGTCTCGGTGACGGACTCCTCCGGAGAGCGGTCCGCGGGTCGCGCGGCGCTGGACCCGTTGCCGTCGGTGACCTTCTTCTCCGACGACTCCTGGCCCGTGGGGCGCGAGCCCGGTGTGCCTCTACTCACTGTCTTCCTCCTGGACCCCGTCACCGGGGTGGTCGCTGCCATCAGCCACGTTACCTGTGGTTGCGGAGTCACCCGAGTCCTCGGCCGCGGTGGGCACGTCGCCGGCGTCCTCGCCCGAGGTCGCCGCCGCTTCGTCACCTACTGCCGGGTCCTGCTCGTCGAGCTCAGCCGCTTGTGCACTTGTCTCGGGGTTGATGGCGATGACCACGACCGAGTCGTTGTCCCGCACCCCCACGAACTTCACCCCCATGGTGTCACGACCCTTGACCGTGACCTCCGACACCGCACTCCGTGTCACCTGACCGCTCGCCTTGATCGCGATGACCTCGTCGTTCTCGGTCACCACCAGACCACCGACCAGGGAGCCGCGGTCCTCGTTGAGCTTCATGGCCTTGATGCCGTAGCCACCGCGACCCTGCTGGCGGTACTCCGCCACGGCCGTCCGCTTGGCGAAGCCGCCGTCGGTGACGGTGAAGACGTAGTTCTCCTCCTGCGAGGTCCCGGCGGTGATCACCGACATGGACAGCAGGTCGTCGCCCTCCCGGAACTTCATCCCGGTCACCCCCGACGTGGCCCGGCCCATCGGCCGCAGCTCGGAGTCGTTAGCCGGGAAGCGGATCGACTGACCCTTGCGAGAGATCAGCAGCACCTCGTCCTCGGAGGTGCACAGCTGGGCGCCGATCAGCTCGTCGTCGTCGTCGCGGAAGTTGATCGCGATGATGCCCGCCTGCCGGGGGGAGTCGTACTGGCCTAGGGCACTCTTCTTGACCAAACCGCGCTTGGTCGCGAGCAGAAGGTAGTCCGTTGCCGCGTAGTCGCGGACCGCCAGCACCTGCGCGATCTCCTCGTCGGGGAGGAAGGACAACAGCCCGGCCACGTGGCCGCCGCGCGCGTCCCGCCCGGCCTCCGGCAGCTGCCAGGCCTTGGCCCGGTAGACCCGGCCCCGGTTCGTGAAGAACAGGATCCAGTGGTGGTTGGTGGTCGCGAAGAGCTGGTCCACCTCGTCGTCGGTGCGCAACGTCGCCCCGCGTACGCCGCGACCGCCCCGCTTCTGCACCCGGTAGAGGTCGGTGTTGGTCCGCTTCGCGTACCCGCCGCGGGTGATGGTGACGACCACGTCGGAGTCGGGGATCAGATCCTCGTTCGACAGGTCCCCGTCGGCGGAGATGATCTCGGTGCGGCGCTCGTCGCCGTACCTGTCGACGATCTCGCCGAGCTCGTCGCTGATGATCGTGCGCTGCCGCTCGGGCCGGTCCAGGATGTCCTGCAGGTCGGCGATGATCCGCTCGTACTCGGCCAGCTGGTCGATGATCCGCTGCCGCTCCAGGGCGGCCAGCCGCCGCAGCTGCATGTCGAGGATCGCGGTGGCCTGCAGGTCGTCGATCTCCAGCAGACCCTTCAGGCCCTCGCGGGCCTCCTCGGTGCTGCTGCTGCGCCGGATCAGCGCGATGACCTCGTCGAGGGCGTCGAGCGCCTTGACCAGACCTCGGTAGATGTGGGCGCGGGACTGGGCGTCGTCGAGACGGTACTGGGTACGCCGCTGGATGACCTCGATCTGGTGGCTGATCCAGTAGGAGATGAACTGGTCCAGCCGCAGCGTACGGGGCACGTCGTCGACCAGGGCCAGCATGTTGCAGCCGAAGGTGTCCTGCAGCTGGGTGTGCTTGTAGAGGTTGTTGAGCACCACCCGGGGCTGCGCGTCGCGGCGCAGGACGATGACCAGACGCTGACCCGTACGGGTCGAGGTGTCGTCGCGGATGTCGGCGATCCCGCTCAGCTTGCCCCCGTTGACCAGCTCGGCGATCTTGAGCGCCAGGTTGTCCGGGTTGACCATGTGCGGCAGCTGCGTGACCACCAGGAGGGTCCGACCGGACTTCTCCTCCTCCAGCTCGACCACGGCCCGCATGATGACCGAGCCGCGACCCGTCCGGTAGGCGTCCTCGATCCCCTGCCGGCCCACGATCAGGGCCCCGTTGGGGAAGTCCGGGCCCTTGACCCGCCCCATCGCGGCCTCGAGCAGCTCCTCGGGCGCAGCCTCGGGGTGCTCCAGGGACCACTGCACCGCGGAGGCGACCTCACGCAGGTTGTGGGTGGGGATGTTGGTGGCCATCCCGACCGCGATCCCGGTCGAGCCGTTGACCAGCAGGTTCGGGAAGCGCGCCGGCAGCACGAGCGGCTCGGACAGCGACCCGTCGTAGTTGGGGACGAAGTCGACGGTGTCGGCGTCGAGGTCGCGCAGCATCTCGCGCGCGAGCGGCGCCAGGCGGGCCTCCGTGTAGCGCATCGCCGCGGCCGGGTCGTCGTCGACGGAGCCGAAGTTGCCCTG
>JBBQAB010000122.1:0-3610 GCA_038198385.1 Propionibacteriales bacterium | reverse complement strand
GGGCCAGGCCGCCGACGACCACTCGGGATACTGCGAGAGGGTGTGGACGCGGGGGGCGCGGGCCAGCAGCCTGCCGGTGAAGGACGGGCCGGTCGGTCGGGCCAGGCTCTCGACGTAGTAGGTGGGGATCCCGGCCAGGGCGGCCATCGGCAGGACGGTGCCAGCCACGGCCGCGCCGGTGCTGACGCAGAGGTCGAAGCTCTCCCGGCGCAGCACCGGGCTGACGCTGGCCGCGGCCCGTAGCGCGCCCCGGAGGTCGCGCGGGGCGACGTAGTCGACGTAGTGCCGACGGCGACCCTGGAGGAAGGCGGTGGTCTGCGGGGTCTCGTGGGTGACCCACAGGGAGTCCGGGCTCGCCTGGAGCTGCTCGGCGATGGTCGAGAGCTCGGAAAGGTGGCCCCCGGTCGAGGTGACGAACAAGGCCTTGCGACCAGGCGGGGAGTAGTTGAGCTCGCTCGTGTAGAACGGAGTTGCGGCCGGGGAGCTCATCGCGGGGGCCTTTCGTCAGGCGCCGCCCCCGCGGCTGTGGTGTGACTCGTCGGTTGAAACCGGTCCCCGAACCAGCTGCGCAGAGTGGACGTGACCAGAGGTCGCGCTCCCACGCTCTGCTCTCACTATAGGCGGGTTCGCCGACGTCACGCCGCGGCCCGCCGCAATCTTCGCGAGCAGGTACATTTTTGTGCATCCCGGGTGCGGCTACGAGAAATGCAGTGCCGCGGCGCGGCCGGTTGGATCGTCCCGACCGGCCCCCGGACACCCGACATCCTCGTCGGGCGCGGGGCCGGAGCGGTCCCGTGACGCTTACGAAGATGGAGCAGCACCATGTGGGTCTTCCTCAGTACACGTCTGCGGCAGTGGGCGATCTTCGCGGTCGCCGTCCCCGTCCTCACCCTGGTGGTGCGGACCGTCCGGCGCCGGCTGGAGGCCAAGTCCGGCTCCAGCACGGTGACCCGGTCCCTCGGCAAGGTCGAGCAGGTGGGGGAGCGCCGCAAGCGCCGCTGAACCCGTCTGCGGTCGTCCGGCTGCGTGCGGCCCCGAACGACGGATCTCTCCTCGGGCCCGCGAGCCCGGAGCAGAGAGGTGAGGTCTTCTGTCGATGATCGGGAGCACAATCAGGCCCATGCTCCTCAGCCGGCTCGCCCAGACCTCCGTCGCTCTCAGCGCCACGCGCTCCCGTCTGGCCAAGCGCGACCTGATCGCGGCCGTCCTGCGCGAAACCGCCCCCGACGAGGTCGAGACGGTGGTCTCCTACCTGGCAGGGAGCCTGCGCCAGCGGCGTACGGGGGTGGGCTGGAAGTCGCTGTCGGTGATGCCCCCGCCGGCGGCGACCCCCAGTCTCACTGTGGCCGAGGTCGACCGGGCCTTCTCCCGGATCGCCGCGCTCGGCGGGGTGGGCTCGGCTGCGGCCCGCTCGGCTGCCGTGGCCGAGCTCTTCGCCCGGGCAACCGCCGAGGAGCAGCCCTTCCTGCGGGGGCTGGCCTTCGGTGACCTCCGTCAGGGGGCGCTGGAGGCCCAGGTCCAGGAGGGTCTGGCCACCGCCTTCGGGGTGCCGGTGGCCAGCGTCCGGCGGGCCGCCATGCTGCTGTCCTCCACCGTCGCGGCGGCCCGGGTGCTGGTCGGGGGCGGGGCCGGGGCCCTGCTCGCGGTCGGGCTGCAGCCGGGGGTGGCCGTGCAGCCCATGCTGGCCTCGGCGGCCGCGGACCCGGCCGCCGCCGTGGCCAAGAGCGGCCTGCCTGCGGTCGTGGACCACAAGCTCGACGGCATCCGGGTCCAGGTGCACCGCCTGGACGACCGGGTCTGGATCTTCACCCGCAGCCTCGACGACATCACCGACCGGCTGCCGGAGGTGGCGGCCGTGGTCCATGGCCTGCCCTTCCGTCGCCTGGTGCTGGACGGAGAGGTTCTCGCGCTGGCCGAAAGCGGACGTCCAGAGGCGTTCCAGGTTGTCGCCTCACAGACGATGCGCAGCGCCGACGTGCCCAGCGCCGCCCGGACCCGTCCGCTGCAGGTCTTCTTCTTCGACCTGCTGCACGTCGACGGTCGCGACCTGCTCGACGTGACCCTGCGGGAGCGGCTCGCGGTGATGCGCGAGCTGCTGCCCGCCGAGCTCACCGTCCCGCGTCAGCTCTGCGACAACGTCGACACGGTGGCGGAGGTCTTCGCGGATGCGGTCGGCCGCGGCTACGAGGGGGTGGTGGTCAAGAACCTCGACGCACCGTACGCCGCCGGCCGCCGGGACTCCGCCTGGGTCAAGCTCAAGCCGCGACACACGTTCGACCTCGTGGTGACGGCGGCGGAGTGGGGACACGGCCGTCGGCAGGGGTGGCTTTCCAACCTGCATCTGGCCGCCCGGGACCCCGAGGCCCAGTCGCTGGTGATGTTGGGCAAGACGTTCAAGGGGCTGACCGACGAGACGCTGGCCTGGCAGACCGAGCAGCTCCTGGCCCGCGAGGTCCGGCGGGCCCGGGGCACGGTCCACGTCCGTCCGGAGCTGGTGGTGGAGATCGCCTGCGACGGGCTGCAGACCTCCTCGCGCTATCCGGGTGGGGTCACGCTGCGGTTCGCTCGGGTGCTGCGCTATCGGCCGGACAAGACGACGGGCGACGCCGACACCCTGGCCAGCGTGAAGGCACTGGGCATCGTGGCCGGTCCCGAGACCGGGCTGGGCTGAGGGCCCGTCAGGCCAGCGCGTTGAGGGTGATGGTGAGGGCGCGGAACTGGGCCGGGAAGGCCTCCAGCACGCGCAGCCGCGGGTCCGGGGTGGGTAGCACCGGGCCGCGCCGGAGAGCGGCCAGACCGGTCAGCCGGGGGTCCTCGAGCACGGCGTCGACGGCACCCCGGTCCCCGCCGCCGACGACGGCGGTCAGCGAGCCGGTGTGGGGGAGGAGAATCCGGGCGACGACGTCGGCCGCCTCGGCGTACGCCTGTCGGGACTGGTTGTCCCGGCGTCGGGCGAACCGCTGCTGGGACCAGCCGCCCGCCTTGGTCCGGCCCTGCACGTAGGCGCTGCCCACCTTGGAGCTCAGCAGGGTGTCACCGGCGAAGAGCCCGACGGCGTAGCCCCCCTTCCGGACCAGGATGGCGCCGACGCGGTGCGGCGCCTGGGCCAGGCTCACCAGCGTCGCGACGGGGTCGAGGGATGCAACCAGCGGCGGGTACGGGACCGTCACCTCGGCGACGGCACCGTCAGATGCCTCCAGATGGAGCAGGGTAGCGGTGCCGGTGACCCGAACGGGTCCGTGCCGGTCGGCGAAACGGGCACACCAGCCCGCCAGCCGCTCCGGTGACACCGCGACGGTGCGTGGGGCGGGTGGCGGTGCGGTGGTCACGAGATGCCAGGGCTGGACCGGGACTGACCTGGTTCAGCCGGTCCGGTCCTCACCGGAGAAGAAGGCTCAACGCTTCTTGGCGCCGGTCGGCGGCTCGATCTTGGTGGCGGCGTCGGTCTTCGCGTGCTTGTCAGCGCGCTTTTCCTTCAGTGACTTGCCGGCCTTCTTGGCCAGGTGCTGTCGAGGGGACTTGTCGGGGCGGGGGGGGCGCCCCGGAGTGGTGGGCGGGGGGGGGCCGGCGGCGGGGGGGTCGCCCAGGGCGGGCGCGGGGGGGTGGGCCG
>JBBQAB010000121.1:0-3190 GCA_038198385.1 Propionibacteriales bacterium | reverse complement strand
GCGGCAGGGCGTAGGCGTCGCCCGCCACCACACTGACGTTGCCCAGCCCCTGCTCCCGCGCCAGCTGCGCGGTGGCGCGGGCGGCGGTCTCGGCCCGGTCGACCCCGATCACCCGCCCGTCCAGAAGGCGGTGGGCCAGGTCGCAGGTGATCGTCCCCGGGCCAGTGCCCACGTCCAGGAGCCGGTGGTCGGGCCGCAGCCAGGGCAGGAGGTAGGCCGCGGAGTTGTCGGCCGTACGCCAGCCGTGGGAGCGCAGGACCGAGGCGTGGTGGCCGTGGGAGTAGGTCTCGGGGCGGTTGGGCGCCGGGTTCGCGTGGGGCACGCTCCGAAACTGTCAGACCCTCCGGTCACGGTAGGCACGTGGGTCGGGACTACCGGTCGCGAGCGGGTCAGAAGGAGTCGAGATGAACGTGCTGCACGTGGACTGCAACAGCTGTGTCGCCCAGGGGCCGGCCTGCGACGATTGTGTGATCAGTGTCTTGTTCGGCGCGCCGCAACGGGGTGTCGACCTCGACGGCGACGAGCAGGCGGCGCTGGAGGCGCTCGCCGACTCCGGTCTGGTTCCGCCGCTACGCCTCGTTCCCGGTGCCCGGAGGCCCGCAGCCGGGCAGAGCACGTTGTCCTGGCAGGACTACGCCTGAACCAGGAGCGGCGGGTGGCCGGACCACCTATCCTGGGACAAGGTCGTGGTGCCCAAGGGTGTCCGTGTGGGTTTGCCAGTGACCAAATCGTGACCTAACCTGAGATCACTGTTCTTGGGCCCTGACAACCATGTCAGGGCTTCGGCTACTGGTATCGGGTCTCGCCGCATCGATGTGGCCCTCTCCCCCAAGGGTCGGCTCCGAACAGGAGGCAGAGGACTGGGGTGCGAGGGTTGACCGCCCGCAGGACAGTTGTGCGTGATGAGGAAGGGACTGGCTGCGTGAGTGCAGGGACGAGCAGGGCTGTGACCGCTGAGGTTGCCGACGCGATGACGCGTGCCGGTCAGCGACCGGTCTGGCGTGTCCGGGCCATTCGGGCCATCGCGTACGGCATCGCCTCGACCGCTATGGCCACCGCGGTCTTCGTCGCGCCGTCAACCCTCACGGCGGCCGCCGAGCCCCCGGTGACCGTCGCGGACGCGAAGGCTCAGATCGAGCAGCTGCAGATCGACGCTGCGGCCATCGACCAGGAGTACGCCGGCGTCGAGGAGCAGATCCTCCAGAGCCGCGCCAAGCTGAAGCAGAAGCAGGCCGACGCCAAGGACCAGACCGCCAAGGTCGACAAGGTCAAGCGTCAGGTCGGCCAGGCCGCTCTCGCCCAGTTTCAGAACCGGAACCTCGATACCGCCGCTCACCTCGTCGTGACGCAGGACGCCGAGGGATTCCTGAGCCAGATCTCGACGGTCGAGAAGATCAGCGAGAACCAGAACTCGGTTTTGCAGGACTTCCAGCAGCAGGAGGCCGGTCTGAGCGCGCTGGAGCAGTCCACCGCCTCCGACCTCACCGTCCTGCAGGCTCAGGAGGCCAAGCTCAAGGAGCTTCGGGCCGCCTCGGAGGCGAAGGTGGCCGACTCCAACGCCATGCTGGCCAAGCTGACGGAGCGCGAGCGCCAGATCATCGCCGCTCAGGAGGCTCGGGACGCGGCCGAGGCCAAGGCGGCGGCCGAGGCCAAGCCCAGCCCCCAGACGGCGACGGGCCCCCAGACCTCGACGGGCCCCCAGACCTCGACCGGTCCCAATACCTCGACCGGTCCCCAGACCTCGACCGGTCCCCAGACCTCGACCGGTCCCCAGACCTCGACCGGTCCCCAGACCTCGACTGGCAGCACGCCGGCTCCGGCCACCCCCAGCACCCCCTCGGCCAGCGGCAAGGGTGCCCAGGCTCTCGCCTGGGCCAAGACCCAGCTAGGCAAGCCCTACCGCCTCGGCGCCACCGGCCCCAACGCCTACGACTGCTCCGGCTTGACCGGAGCCGCTTGGCGGTCGGTCGGTGTCAGCCTGTCGCGCACCTCGCAGTCCCAGATCCACGACGGCCGCTCGGTGGCCCAGGCGGACCTGCAGCCCGGCGACCTGGTCTTCTTCTACAGCAGCAGCAGCCCGTCGCACGTCGGTCTGTACGCCGGAAACGGGATGCTGCTGCACGCACCTCGTTCCGGGCGTTCGGTGGAGTACATCAAGATGTCCTACATGCCCTTCAGCGGTGCCGTCCGGCCGGGCTGACCTGCCCCTCCGCCCGCGGAACGTGTGAGTCCATGCGTTCTGATGGCGTCCGACTGCGGGTTCGGTTGGCTGCCCTCGCGGCCATGAGTGTCTTGGCTCCGATGGCGGCCTGTTCTCCCGTGCTGGTGCCGTTGTCCGCACCTGCCTCAGCTGCGGAAGCGTCCACGGTGTCCCCGGCTTCCTCGGCGGCCTCGTCCGTCTTCCGCCCGGCCACGCTCAGCCGGGTGGCGGCACAGACCCTGATGGACGCCCTCGTGGAGCGTGGCCGGGTGCAGGACCGTTCCGGCTTCGACCACCTGATCAGCCCACGGGACCCTTCCTTCACCGACCGGGCGCGGATGCTCTTCGCCAACCTGGGCTCGCTGCCCTTCGCGCAGCTCGCGATCCGGCTCGACGCACCTGAGGCCGACCTTTCGGCCGTCCGTCGCGAGCGGTTGGGTCCCGACGCCTGGCTGGCCCGGGCCACAGCGACCTGGCGGTTGACGGGCGAGCAGGCCCCGGCGCGCCACACGGTCTGGCTGACCTTCGTGGGGACCGGTTCCGATGTCCAGCTGGCTGGCACGATCGACCGGCCCGACCGGTCGCCGCAGCCCATCTGGTGGGGGGGTCCCGTGACCACCGCCACCCGTTCAGGCGTCACGGTCGTCGTCGGAACGGGACAGTCCGCCGACCAGTGGCTGGCCCGGGGGGCCGTCGCGGTCAGCGCGGTCCGGTCCGGTCTGCCCGCCGGTGTGAGGGCGCGCTGGACCGGGAAGGCTGTGCTGGAGGTGCCGGCCAGCCCGTCTGACTTCGAGGCGGTGCTGGGCGCCTCGAGCGGCGACGGTTACGCCGCTATCGGCGCGGTCACCCGGGCGGAGGGTCCCCCGGGGTCCGCGGTGCGGGTGGTGGTGAACCCGGTGGCCGTGACCCGGTCGACACCCGACGGGATGGGACTGCTGCTGTCTCACGAGGTCGTCCACGTGGCCACGCGGTCGGCGGCCTCGCCGGCTC
>JBBQAB010000120.1:0-2194 GCA_038198385.1 Propionibacteriales bacterium | reverse complement strand
CTCTACACCGACCCCAACGGCGACTCCGTGAACGGCACCCCGGCCGAGCAGAAGGCCAAGCTGCTGCTCTCGATGGACCAGCTCAAGGTCGGCCTGGCCGGCAACCTGAAGGACTACACCTTCACCGACCGTACGGGGGCGAAGGTGAAGGGCTCCCAGGTCGACTACAACGGCTCCCCGACCGGCTACACCAGCGAGCCGCAGGAGGTCGTCAACTACGTCGACGCCCACGACAACGAGACCCTCTACGACGGGCTGACCTACAAGCTGCCCGTGGACACCTCGATGGCCGACCGGATCCGGATGCAGACCCTCTCGCTGTCGACCACCGCCTTCTCCCAGGGCCTGTCGTTCTGGCAGACCGGGAGCGACGCGCTGCGCAGCAAGTCCTTCGACGCCAACAGCTACGACTCCGGCGACTGGTTCAACGTCCTCGACCCGTCGCTGCAGACCAACGGGTACGGGCGGGGGCTGTCGGTCAGCTCGGACAGCAAGTGGTCCTATGCCCAGCCGCTGCTGGCCAACCCGGCGCTGAAGCCGAGCCCGGCCGACCTCCGTGCCGCCGAGGCCCAGTCCCAGACCCTGCTGTCGATCCGCCAGGCCCGGCCGCTGCTGCGTCTCGGGTCCGCCCACCTGATCCGACAGAAGCTGACCTTCCCCACCGGGGGGCCTGGGCAGACCCCCGGGGTGGTCGTGATGCGGCTCGACGACACCCGGGGCAAGAACGTGGACCGGCATCTGAAGGGCATGGTCGTGGTGTTCAACGCGGGTTCCACGGCCACCAGCCAGAAGATCGCCGGCACCGCCGGCCACCACTACCAGCTCGACCCGCTGCAGAGGTGCGGCAGCGACCCCGTGGTCAAGACCGCCCGCCACAGCACCCGGACCGGCACCTTCACCGTGCCGGCCCGCACCGTGGCCGTCTTCGACACGTACTGACTCGACCGTCACCGGCGCGCCCTCCTGGTCGACCGCCGCCGGACCGCGGTCACGCTCAGGTCGTTCACGGCTTGGTTGGGTACGCTTCTCGGATGCCCTCGACCAGTGTCGCCGACCGCGCTGACCCGCGCGTCCGCCGCGCCAGCGTGGTCCGGTTCCTGACCGTGGCCGTGGCCGGGGTCGCGATGGGGCTGAGCTGGGAGCCGTACGGCTGGTGGCCGCTGCTCGCCGTCGGACTGCCCCTGTTCACCCTCGCGGTCCGCGCTCAGCGCGGCCGCCGCTCCTTCGCCCTGGGCTACGTCTTCGGTCTGGTGATGCTGACCGTGACCATCAGCTGGCTGCACGTCCTGGGCGTCTGGATCGCCGCGCTGCTGATCGTGTTCGAGGCCCTGTTCTTCGGCCTGCTCGGCGTGGCCCTGAGCCTGGTCGGGCGGTTGCGCTGGTGGCCGGTGGCCGCCGCCTGCGGCTGGGTCCTGGTCGAGCTGGGCTACTCCAGCCTGCCCTTCGGCGGGTTCGGCTGGGCCCGGATCGCGTACGCGGCGGTCGACACCCCACTGGCCGGCTTCCTCCCGCTCGTCGGGGTCGCCGGGGTGTCCTTCCTCGTGGCCCTGGTCGGCCAGCTGGTGGCCTGGGCCGCGCTGGTGCTCACCGGACGTCACACCCCGCGGACCGGTCGCACCCGACCGGTTCCGCGGGCCCGCTCCGGCCTGGCCGCGCTGCTCCCCCTCGGGCTGCTGCTCGGCGGCGGGGCCCTGCTGCGGCACTGGGACACCGACCCAACCGCCACCGCGGCGGGCAGCGTGAACGTCGGGATCGTGCAGGGCAACGTGCCGGGCCGGGGGATCGCGGCGCTGGGCCGGGCCCGGACGGTGACCAACAACCACCTCGCCGAGACCGTACGGCTGATGGACCGGGTCCGTGCCGGTGAGCTCGGCGAACCGGACTTCGTGCTGTGGCCGGAGAACTCCACCGACATCGACCCCCTGCGGGACGCCCAGACCCGCCAGACGGTGCAGACCGCCGCGACGGTGGCGGGCCGGCCGATCCTGGTCGGCGCGGTCACCGAGGGGCCGGGTGTGGACGAGCGGCAGACCACGGCCCTGTGGTGGGACCCCCAGCAGGGTCCGGTCGCGACCTACCACAAGCAGAACCTGGTGCCCTTCGGAGAGTGGATCCCGTTCCGGGCTCAGCTGCTCCCCTACATCCCGATCCTGCAGGAGGTGGGGGCCCAGTCCATCCCCGGCACCGCGCCGGG
>JBBQAB010000119.1:0-5477 GCA_038198385.1 Propionibacteriales bacterium | reverse complement strand
CGGCGACGAGCTGCACTACTTCGAACACCGCTTCCCGCTCGCACTCGGCTCCTACGCCCCGGGTGAGGCCGCCGAGGACGTCCACGCTCGGCAGCACTACGAGCTCGTCCACTTCCGTCGGGGCAACACCGAGCTCAACTACCGCCGCTTCTTCGCCGTCACCACGCTGGCCGGCGTCCAGGTCGAGGACGAGTCCGTGTTCGACGCGACCCACGCCGAGATCGGTCGCTGGGTCACCGAGGGGATCGCTGGGTTGCGGGTCGACCATCCCGACGGACTGGTCGACCCGGGTGAGTACCTGACCCGGCTCCGCGCCCTGGCCCCCGAGGCGTGGATCACGGTGGAGAAGATCCTGGAGCCCGGTGAGGTGCTGCCGCCCGACTGGCCGGTCGCGGGAACCACCGGGTACGACGCCATGCGCGAGGTCAACGGCCTGTTCGTCGACCCGGCGGGTGAGACGCCGTTCACCGCGCTCTACCAGCGCCTCACCGGTGACGAGCGCACCCTGACCGAGCACATCGAGACCGGCAAGCGGATGGTCACCACCGACCTGCTGCCCGCCGAGGTGTCCCGGATGGCCGCCCTGGTGCCCGAGATCGACCAAGCCGGACCGGCCATTGCCGAGATCGCGGTCGCTTTCCACGTCTACCGTTCCTACCTCCCCGCCGGCGCTGAGGACCTCGACGAGGCCATCGCCCTGGCTCAGTCGCGCAACCCCGGGCTGGTCGAGGCGATCGAGTCGCTCTCCCCGCGGTTGCACGACGACACCGACGAGCTCGCCCGCCGGATGCAGCAGCTCAGTGGAGCCACCATGGCCAAGGGCATTGAGGACACGGCCTACTATCGCTACGCCCGCTTCGTCGGGCTGAACGAGGTCGGCGGCAACCCCGATGACTTCGGTATCGCCCCGGCGGACTTCCAGGCCGCCCAGGTCACCCGTCAGGCGACGCAGCCGGAGTCGATGACGTCCCTGTCCACCCACGACACCAAGCGGGGCGAGGACGTCCGGGCACGGCTGGCCGTGCTCAGCGAGATCCCGACCGGGTGGGCCGCCTTCGCCCAGCAGGTGCTCACCGTGAGCCAGGTGCCGAACCGGGCGTTCGCCTACTTCGTAGCCCAGACCCTGGTCGGCGTCGGCCCGGTCGAGCGGGACCGGTTGCACGCGTACGTGGAGAAGGCCATGCGCGAGGCCAGCGACGGGACCGGCTGGGTCGATCAGGACGAGGCGTTCGAGACCGCGGTGCACGACCTGGTCGACGCCGCGTACGACGAGCCCGCGCTGCGGGCGGCCTGGGACGCGATCCTGAGCTCGGTCGAAGCGGCCGCCTGGTCCAACGCCCTTGGTCAGAAGGTCGTCCAGCTCACGATGCCGGGCGTGCCCGACGTCTACCAGGGGACCGAGATCTGGGAGGACTCACTCGTCGACCCCGACAACCGTCGCCCGGTGGACTACGCCTCCCTGCGGCGGCTGCTCACCGACCTGGCCACGAGGGCCCCGGCCGTGGACGGGACTGGCGCAGCCAAGCTCTGGGTCACCACCCAGGCGCTGCACGCCCGTCGGGACCACCCGGAGGCGTTCGCCGGCTACACCGCGCTGACGGCCGAGGGGCCGGCGGCGGACCACCTCGTAGCCTTCGACCGCGGCGGTGCCGTCACCCTGGCCACCCGGCTGCCGGTGGGTCTGGCCGCTGCGGGCGGCTGGGGCGAGACCACCCTGGCTCTGCCGGGTGAGCTCGTCGACCAGCTGACCGGGCTGACCTGGACAGGCATCGTCCGGGTCGGCGACGTCCTGAGCCGCTACCCGGTGGCCCTGCTGCTCACCCGATGAGGCTGGTACCACACTGTCGCTCCTGGCGTGGGTCGAGCGCGGCGCGTCTGTGGTGCGCTGGCAGGTGCGATGGCGCTTGCTGAGGGCCCGAGGACTGGCGGTGACTCCGGTCAGCCCGAGAGGAGTGAGCGCGCATGTTTGCTCGCTCACGCCGGGAGCGTGACCTGCTTGCGAACCGACAGCATTCCTGGCTGCCCGGTGTGAACAGATGAGGGGCCAGCAGCACGTGAACCCTAGGGGTGTGGTCCGGCCCGGCTCGGTCAGAGCGGGTCGAGGATCCGCTTCAGGAAGGTCCGGGTCCGCTCGTGGGCCGGGTCGGTCAGGATCGCTTGCGGCTCGCCGCGCTCGACGATGACCCCGCCGTCCATGAAGAGCACCTGGTCCGACACCTGCTGAGCGAACCGGATCTCATGGGTGACCACGACCATGGTCCAGCCCTCGCCGGCCAGGTCCTTCATGACGCCGAGCACCTCCCCCACCAGCTCGGGGTCCAGGGCCGACGTCGGCTCGTCGAAGAGCAGCAGCTCGGGCCGCATGGCCAACGCCCGCGAGATCCCGACGCGCTGCTGCTGGCCCCCGGAGAGCTCGAATGGGTGCTGGTCCGCCTTGTCGGCCAGCCCCACCCGGTCCAGCAGCGCCAGGGCCTGTTGGCGCACCTCGGCGACCGGACGCTTCTGGACCGTCACCGGGCCCTCCATCACGTTCTGCAGCACGCTCATGTGCGGGAACAGGTTGTGCGCCTGGAAGACCATCGCGCTCTGGGTGCGCAGGGACACCAGCCGTTTCGGCGGCGGCTTGGTGGCGAAATCAACGCTCACGTCGCCGATCCGTACGACCCCGGCCTCCGGGATCTCCAGGGCGTTCAGGCACCGGAGGACGGTGGTCTTGCCGGACCCCGACGGCCCGATCAGCACGGTCACCGATCCCGAGGGGACGGTGAAGTCAACACCGCGGAGCACGTGGTTGTCGCCGAAGGTCTTGTCCAGCCCGGCGACCTCCAGCAGCGTCTCCTCCCCGGTCACGGTGGACTTGGTCACGGTCTGGTGGGTCACGGTCTCTCCTGGGCTCCTGGTCGGGTCGTCGGTCATCGGGCCACGAACCGGTCGAGCCGGGTCTCGACCCGGGTCTGGGCGAACGAGAGCAGTAGGCAGACCACCCAGTAGTAGATCGCGGCAACGCCGTAGAGCGCGAAGAACTGGAAGGTCGGCGCCGCAGCCACCTGGGCCACCCGGAGCAGCTCGGTGACCAGGACGACCGAGGCCAGCGAGGTGTCCTTGACCAGCGAGATGAGGGTGTTGGACAGCGGGGGCACGGCGGTCCGGGCCGCCTGCGGCAGGATCACCCGCCGCAGCGTGGCCGCGTACCCCATCCCGAGGGTGAGGGCGGCCTCGGTCTGCCCCTTCGGCACCGAAAGGATGGCCGACCGGATGATCTCCGCGGCGTAGCCGCCGACGTTGAGGCTGAACGCGATCACCGCCGCGGTGAAGGAGTTGAAGGTCAGCCCGATCTGGGGCAGCCCGAAGAAGATCAGGTAGAGCTGCACGAGCAGCGGCGTGCCCCGGATGACCGAGATGTAGACCCGGGCCACCTGCGCGAGGACCGGGACCTTCGAGAGCCGCATCAGGGCGACGCCGAGGGCGACCACCAGACCCAGCGCGAAGCTGATCGCCGTCAACGGGATGGTCGCCTTGACCGTGGCCAGCAGCATCGGTCCGGCCGAGGCGCGGATCAGGTCCCAGGTGGACTGCGGTGCCGCCGGGGCGGCCCCGCTCCCGGTGCTCGCGTCGGCAGACCCCTTCGAGACGTCCTGCCCGAAGTAGGTGTCGGAGATCCTCGCGAGGGTTCCGTCGGCCTGCAGCTGGGCCAGGGCCACGTTCATGGCGTCGCGCAGCGCGGTCTCGTCTGGACGCAGGGCCAGCACCTGCTCGCTGGTGTCACCGGTCTTGGCCGCGACCTTCACGCCGGAGTCCTTGGTCGTCTTGAAGTACTCCAGGGCGGCGAGGCTGTCGTTGACCGTGGCGTCGACCCGACCCTGCTTGACCAGGGTCACGGCCTGGGCGAAGCCCTCGACCGCTTCGACCGTGGCGCCGGCGTCCTTGGCCACCCCGGCCCAGTTGCTGGTCGAGCTCTGGGCGGTCGTCTTGCCCTTCAGGTCACTGAGCTGGGTGATGGAGCTGTCGTCGGCCCGGGTGATGATCACGCCGTCGGAGAAGGTGTACGGGTCCGAAAGCGCGTACGCCGCCTCGCGCTCCGGGTTCTTGGTCACCTGGTTGGCGACCACGTCGAACCGGTTGGACATCAGGCTGGCGAAGATCGCGTCGAACGGCGCCTCCACGAACTGGACGTCCTTCGCCCCGATCTTCGCGCCGACGGCTCTGATCACCTCGACGTCATAGCCGGTGAGCTCATTGGTGGTCGGGTCGTGGAAGGTGAACGGGCTGTAGGTCCCCTCCGTGCCGACGCGGAGCACCCCCGTCTTCTGCACCTGGTCCAGGGTCGAGGACGACCCGCTGGAGCTGCACGAGGCCGCCAGGACGAGCACGGCGAGCACAGTCCCCAGTTTCAGCAGGAGCTGTCTCATCTCGCACCCTCTCGATCTGCGCCCTGGGGTCGACGCCTGCGGTGAGTCTAGGGCTGCCCAGCCTCACCCGAGAACGACGGTGGTCTGGCTCCCCACCGTCACGTAGCCCAGGCGGGCCGCGAGCCGTCGCGAGGGGGCGTTGTCCGTCCGGGCGCGCCACTGCGGCACCAGCCCGCGGTCGAGGGCCTCGTTGGTGGCGATACCGGCCGCAATCCGGGCATGGCCCGCCCGTCGCCGCGCCGGCGGGGTCAGGATGCCGACGTGGGCGAGCAGGTGCTCCCACTCGTCGAACCCGGCCCCGGCCAGCGTCGCGTCGTCGTCGTCGAGCAGCGCGAAGCTCCAGCTCATCTCCGAGAGCCCCACCTCCGCGACGTCGTCGGGTGGGCAGAGCCGCTCGAGATCGACGACCGCCTGCGGGTCGTCGGTGACGGGGGTCGACTCGAGGTCGCGACCCGGCACGAACGTATCGCTGAAGGCCAACGCCGTCGCACCCAGCAGCCGCGCGGTGCCGCCCCCGGCCCCGGACGCCAGGCCCAGCAGGGACGGTCCGTCCGCCAGCGCCTCGCCGGGGAGGTCGGCCGCTCGCTCGATCACCGCCGGCGGCGCGACGAGAACCTCGTGGTGCCACAGCCGGACGTACATCACCATGCTGTCGTCCGCACGCATGATGCGCGTGTCCAGCGGACTGAGCAGGGCCTGGTCGGGCACATTCAGCACCCGCGCCCAGGCGAGCTCGACGATCGAGCGCGTGTTCTGGTCCACCCGCCGATCGTAGTCACCCCGTGCTGCGGAAACGGCAGGTCGTACGGGCCGCGAGAGGTGGGCGGACAACGCGAGAGGCCCCGCCCCGCGGCTGCGGGGCGGGGTACAGGCGCCCCCCCCCCCCCCAGGGCCCGGTGGCGCCACCAGATCGCGCGTCAAGCACCGGCCAGGCCGGCGCGGCCGCCGAGCAGCGCAGGGACGTCGGCGGGCGCGTGGGCGATCGCGTCGGCGCCGGCGGCGCGCAGCTCCGCCACCGAGCTGAAGCCCCACGTCGCGCCGATCGCCCGCAGGCCGTGCGCGTGGGCG
>JBBQAB010000118.1:0-4989 GCA_038198385.1 Propionibacteriales bacterium | reverse complement strand
CAGGCGGACGGTCGCGGCCATCTCGTGCGCGGGACCGGGGCCGCTGCCCACGTGGACCGCTAGCCTCGACCTGACGGGTGCAGGGCGAGTGGAGGTCAGATGGCCGAGACAGGGCGACGGGCCCGGCCCGTGCTGCGCGCAGTCGTGCAGGGCAGGGAGCGACGTTCCCCGGACATAGTCCGTCTGACCTTCACCGGCGAGGACCTCCGCCGACTCGCCGACCTGACCTACACGGACCACTACGTCAAGATCCTGTTCGCGCCGGCCGGCGCCGACTACGCCTGGCCGTTCGACCCCGAGCAAGTCAGCGCCACCCGGCCCCGCGATGAATGGCCGGTCACCCGGACCTACACGGTCCGGTCCTACGACCCAGCGCGGAACGAGATGGAGATCGACTTCGTCGTACACGGGGACGAGGGTCTGGCCGGTACCTGGGCCGTGGCCGCGCAACCGGGCGACGAGATCGGGTTCCACGGTCCGGGCGGCGCCTGGGCGCCGGACCCCGGGGCTGAGGTGCTGCTGCTGGTCGGTGACGAGGCGGCCCTGCCCGCCATCGCCGCCGCGCTCGACGCCCTGCCGGCGACCACCCGCGCCGTGGTGTTCCTCGAGGTGGCGGGACCGGACCACGAGCAGCCGCTGCCGGCTGCGGACCGGAGTGAGGTGACCTGGGTGCACCGCGGCGAGCTCCCGTACGGGCAGGCGCTGGCCGCTGCGGTACGGACAGCTCCGTTTCCGACCGGGGACGTGGAGGCCTTCGTGCACGGCAACGCCGAGATGGTCCGTAACCTCCGCCGCTACCTCTTCCTGGACCGGGGCCTGCCCCGGTCACGGGCTTCCATCTCGGGTTACTGGCGGACCGGTCACACCGAGGACCGTTGGCAGTCGAGCAAGCGGGACTTCAACGAGCAGATGGAGGCCGCGGAGCGTGCCGCGTCGAGCTGAGCGGCTCACCCGGGGACGAGCAGCGGGACCGTTGGTCGGTCGGGCAGTTCGTTCTCCCAGGCGCGTTGGCTACCATCCCAGGGTCGGCACTTCCGGTAGGGAAGGCCGTCACGATGGCGGCGGGTCGCGACGACGGAGCACAGCAGGGGGTCCAGATGACAGCCAGCGCGGGTTTGTGGCGGGCGACCTACACTCCTGGTGACTGGGTCGTGCTGGCGGGGCCCACCTCGCTGGTGGTGCTCGAGCCGGCCGGCGACGAGGCCACTGAGCTGATCGAGAGCCTGTGGAGCGACGTGGTCGGCTCCTCCTCGATCAGCGAGATCATCGGACACCTGGCCGGTTCCTGGGGTATCGGCATGCCGTCGTTCGGCGTCTTCTTCTGGACCGAGGAGGGCATGCGGTCGCTGGTCCGCGGCGAGGTCAGCGTGGTCGACCCCGCCACCGGCCTTCCCCTCGCAGTCGGTGAGGGGATGCATACCTGGAGCGAGGTCGGACTGGGCGAGCATCGAGCCGTCGGGGTGCGGCTGGGCGCCCCGCAGGTGTCCTCCAGCCTTGCTCTCCCGCTGGTCGTGGGGGCGGTGCGCGCCTCCAGCCTGACCCTGGACGCCTCCGACGATGCGGTTCCGGCCTCGCCGCAGCTCGCTGCCGGACCGAGTCCCGACACGTCGGGCTCGGTCCGGGCCGTCGGTGGCGGTTTCGTGAAGGTGCTGCCCGGCGACGCGACCGCCGCGGGGCTGCTGCTGCCGCCGCTGACCTGGGGAGGGCAGGCACCCGCCGACGCCGACACGGAGGAGTTCGGCGAAGCGGATGGACCGTTCATGATCGAGGACGGCCAGACGCGGGACACGGAGGACGCTGAGGCCCCGGAGCCGGGCGCCGACGGTGGGTCCGCAGATGATCATCCCGACGACCAACCAGAGCTCGAGGGTGACGCCACCGAGCTGATGGCACTGGCGGACCTCCCCGCCCTGGACACCGGGACACAGGACGCCCCGGACGCCGGGACACAGGACAGCCCGGCGGCTGACCCCGGGGCGGTTACCCAGGAGATCGACCCGGAGCTGCAGGAACGGATCGAGAACGGGGAGACCGAGCTGATGAGCTTCCCCGATCTGACCGCGGAGGAGGAGGGTCCCCGAGTGCTGGCGGTGACCTGCCCGTACGGCCACGCCAACCCCGAGGGCCAGCAGGAGTGCCGGGTGTGTGGGACCCCGGTTCCCCCGCAGCCGGCCCGCCCCGTCGTCCCGCCGGTGCTAGCCACGTTGCGGGTCAGCGACGGCTCCTACGTCGAGCTCGACGGGTCGGTTGTGGTCGGGCGGGCCCCCTCAGCCGGCCGGGCGTCCACCCAGCCCGTGCAGCTGCTGACGGTGGTCAGCCCGGGTCACGACATCAGCCGTACGCATCTGGAGGTGACGGTCGCAGGCTGGCAGGTTGAGGTCACTGACCTGCACTCCACCAACGGGACCATTCTCGTCGGCCCCGGGGGAGCCCGGGAGGACCTCGCACCCGGGCAGCCGCTGGTCGCCGAGCTGGGCAGTGTGGTCGAGCTCGGTGACGGTGTGTCCATCCTGATCGACCTTCCGCAGTAGCGTCATTCTGACCCCGACTGCCGACACGAGGAGCACCCGTATGGAACTGCCCGCGCCGCGAAGCCCCAACCGGGTCACCGGTCTGCCGCCCGGGGTCGAGGTCGGACCCCTGGGCACGCGGTCCACCGCTCAGCTGATTGACCTCGTGGTGCCGGTTGTGGCTCTGGTGCTGCTGGTGGTCGTGGTGCCGGGTCTGTCCGGGGCGGGTGCGGTCGGGCTGGGCCTGTTCGCTGGGCTGATCCTGGTGGCCTGGCTGCTGTTGACCTGGCGGATGTTCGCCCTGCAGGCGGCCGGGCCGGGCATGCGGGTGATGAAGCTGCAGCTGGTGGGCTTCTCCGACGGACGCCCTCTCGGCTGGACGCGGTTCCTGGTCCGGCAGCTCTTCCTCCTTGCCCTGACCCTCTCGGTCGTCGGGCTGGTCATCATGGTCGTGCTGCTTGCTCGGCACCCGCGTCGCCAGGGGTGGCCCGACCAGGCCGCCAACTCGGTGGTGATCGTCCAACGGGCTCTGGCGCCGACCGGCGGTTCGCAGCTGGCCGGTCGGGACCTCAGGGCCGGAGGTGCGGCCGCGGTAGCCGTAGCCGCCGCGCCACCCGCCGGGGGGCCGAACGAGGCGTACGGCGACGACCTGGACGGCGACAGGCTGGACGGCGACGACCTGGACAGAGACGGGCCCGACGCGGACGAACCGGACGGCGGGACGCCAGACGGAGCCGACACGCAGGGCCCCGGGGAGACGACGATGGTCGCGCCCCGGGCGGTGTGGTCGGCCGCTCTCGACGACGGCCGGGTCGTGGCTGTGGAGGGGCTCGTCCTGATCGGCCGCAACCCGCAGCCGCAGCCGGGTGAGGAGGACGCCCTGCTGATCAAGATCGCGGACCAGACGAGGACGGTGTCGAAGTCACACCTGGCCCTGGGAATCGACGACGCGGGTCTGTTCGTCATCGACCGCGGGTCCACGAACGGGTCGGTCGTCACCGGTCTCGACGGCAGCTCTCTTCGCTGCGAGCCGGGACAGGTGGTCTCGGTCGAGGAGGGGTCGATCGTCTCCCTGGGCGACCACTGGCTGGAGATCCGGTGCAGCCTGAGCTGAGTACGGCTCCGGTCCCCCCGCCGCCCGGTCGTCCCGCTGACGGGCCGTCCCTGACGGGGCTGTTCCGGGGTGGACGGTCCTGCTGCGGGGGGAATGGACGACAGGCTGGACGGCGGGCCGGGCCACCGCGGGCGCGCGGTAAGGTCGCGACATGTTGCTCTCGGATCGCGACATCAAGGCGTCGGTCGATGCGGGACGCATCGGACTCGAGCCCTATTCACCCGACATGGTTCAGCCCTCGAGTATCGACGTGCGCCTGGACCGGTTCTTCCGCGTCTTCGAGAACCACCGCTATCCCCACATCGACCCGTCGTTGGAGCAGGCCGACCTCACCCGGCCGGTGGAGCCCGAGCCCGGAGAGCCGTTCATCCTGCACCCGGGCGAGTTCGCGCTCGGGTCGATCTATGAGGTCGTGACGTTGCCCGACGACGTAGCGGCTCGGGTCGAGGGCAAGTCCTCGCTGGGCCGGCTCGGCCTGCTGACCCACGCCACGGCGGGCTTCATCGATCCGGGCTTCTCCGGCCACGTCACCCTTGAGCTGTCCAACGTGGCCACCCTGCCGATCAAGCTCTGGCCGGGGATGAAGATCGGGCAGCTGTGCTTCTTCCAGCTGAGCTCGGCCGCGGAGTTCCCGTACGGCTCCTCGCAGTACGGCTCCCGCTACCAGGGCCAGCGCGGCCCGACGCCGAGCCGCTCGCACCTGAACTTCCACGTCACCGAGATCTGACCCGCTGGGCGTGCCCGCCAGGCTGTGGAGCGGATCGTGTCCCGTACTCGGGACACGATCCACTCCAGGCCCGTCACCTCCACCAGTCCACCCTCAGAAGCCCAGCCTGGGAGATGTTCCGCCGGTCAGTCGGCGCGGCGTACGGACTCCAGCAGCAGTTGGGCGACGTCGAGCACCTCGACCGACTCCGGGGCCGTTCCCTCGGCCTGCATGCTCGTGAGCCCGTCGTGCAGCATCACCCGGCAGAACGGACAGCCGGTGGCGATCGCCCCGCCGCCCCCGGTGCCCGGGTCGGCGGCGGCGAGGGTGCTGAGGGCCTCCTCGGTCCGGTTCAAGTTGATCCGGGTCCCGATCTTCTCCTCCATCCACAGCCGCGCCCCGCCTGCTCCGCAGCAGAACGACCGCTGCTGGTTCCGGGGCATCTCGACCACGGTGGCCCCGGGGATGGTGCCGAGGAGGTCCCGTGGGGGCTCGTAGATCTCGTTGTGCCGGCCGAGATAGCACGGGTCGTGGTAGGTGATGGTCCGTCCTCCGACCGAGCCCTCAGGTGCTGCGACTGGGGTCAGCCGGCCGTCGCGGACGAGGCGGTTCAGCAGATGGGTGTGGTTGACGAACTCGAGCTCCACCCCGAGCTGGTT
>JBBQAB010000117.1:0-3646 GCA_038198385.1 Propionibacteriales bacterium | reverse complement strand
GCGCGTCGTCTTCAGCCACTTCGCGTGCTGGTTGAACATCGAGTCGACGATGTGGATGAAGGCCTCGTAGCAGTTGAACAGCCCGTGCCGACCGGTGAGCAGGTAGCCCTCCAGCCAGCCCTGGCACAGGTGCTCGGAGAGGACCTCCATCACCCGACCGTCCGTCGCCAGGTGGTCATCGCCGGGGACGAACTCGGCGTCCCAGGCCCGGTTGGTCTGCTCGAAGACCAGCTGCAGCCGGTTGGAGGCGGTCTCGTCCGGCCCCATCAGGCGAAACGATTCGGGGTTGGCCACGATGACGTCGCGGAGCAGTGCTCCCATCACCTTGGTGGCCTCGCTCAGCTCGGTCGCGGGCTGGACCACGGGCACCGCGTACGCCTGGAAGTCCGGCATCACCAGGTCACGCAGCAGGCGGCCCCCGTTGGCGTGGGGGTTGGCGCTCATCCGGCGGTCACCGGTCGGGGCCATCGCGGCGAGCTCGGGGACCAGACGTCCGGTGGCGTCGAACAGCTCCTCGGGTCGATAGCTGCGCATCCACTCCTCGAGCATCGCGCGGTGGCCGGCGTTGGTGCGGGTGGCAGACAGCGGGACCTGGTGGGCGCGGAAGGTGCCCTCCACGGGGAGCCCGTCGACCATCTTGGGGCCGGTCCAGCCCTTGAGGGTGCGCAGCACGACCATCGGCCACGGGGGGCGGGCACTGCTGCGTCCGGGCGGCTGGCTGCGGGCTTCGGCCTGGAAGTCGGCGATGGCGTCCAGGACCGTGTCCAGGGTGGCGGCCAGGGCCTGGTGGACCTCGGTGGGGTCGGTCCCGGACACGACGTGCGGCTCGTAGCCGTAGCCCCGCATGAGCTCGACCAGCTCATCCTCGGGGATCCGGGCCAGCACCGTCGGGTTGGCGATCTTGTAGCCGTTGAGGTGCAGGACGGGCAGCACCGCCCCGTCCGTCACCGGGTTCAGGAACTTGTTCGAGTGCCAGCTGGCGGCCAGCGGGCCGGTCTCGGCCTCACCGTCACCGACTACGCACACGGCGAGCAGGTCGGGGTTGTCGAAGACCGCCCCGTACGCGTGCACCAGCGCGTAGCCGAGCTCACCGCCCTCGTGGATCGAGCCGGGGGTCTCCGGGGCGACGTGACTGGGGATGCCGCCCGGGAAGGAGAACTGCCGGAACAGGGCCCGCATCCCGTCCTCGTCCTCGGGGATCGCGGAGTAGACCTCGCTGTAGGTGCGCTCCAGGTAGGCGTTGGCGACCAGCGCCGGTCCGCCGTGCCCCGGCCCGGTGACGAAGAGTGCGTTGAGGTCCCGCGCCTTGATCACCCGGTTCAGGTGGGCGTAGAGCAGGTTGAGGCCCGGGGTAGTGCCCCAGTGTCCGAGCAGTCGGGGCTTGACGTGCTCGGGAAGCAGGGGCTCTCGCAGCAGCGGGTTGTCCATCAGGTAGATCTGCCCGACCGACAGGTAGTTCGCGGCCCGCCAGTAGGCGTGGATCCGCTCCAGCTCTCCGGGGTCGAGAGTGGGGGGTGCGTCGGCAACGGCGGTCATGAGGACTCCTGCTCGGTGTTGCTGGTGGTGGCGGCGTCGGCCTCGGTCGGGTCCTCCGGGTGCCGGACGACCAGCACGGGGCAGTGCGCGTGGGCGCTGACGTGGATGCTGACCGAGCCCAGCAGCGCGCCCGCGAAGCCCCCGTGCCCACGGGAGCCGACCACGACGAGGTGGGCACCTTCGGAAGCGGTCACCAGGACGGCGGCCGGGTGGCCCTGGACGACCGTACGGGTGCAGGGGACGGCTGGGTCGATGCCGGCCTGGGTGAGGGCGGTGGCCAGGATGCTGTCGCCGAGCTCAGCCCAGTCGACGGTCTCGCCGTAGTAGTCGTTGCCGTACTGGGTGGGGTACTCCCAGGTGGTGACGGCGTCGAGCTTGCTGCCGGTCAGGGCGGCCTGGCGGCCTGCCCAGCGGAGGGCGTCCACCGAGGCGGGGGAGCCGTCGACGCCGACGACGATCCGTCCGGCGGTCATGAACGACCTCCGACGAGCGGGCGCTGAGTGGAGGTGGAGCTGCGGTCGGGGTAGGGCATGAGTGTCGATTCACGAAGCGGGGAGAAGGGGGCCGGACCGGAGCGCGGCGACGGCTCGTCGCCACGGGGACCGGCGCGACGTCGGCTGGTGTGGGAACCAGGGAAGCGAAGGGTGTGGTCGGTGCGTCAACCTGAGGATGGCAGGCTGACCACGGCCGAAAGCGGTGGCGGAGGGCGGGATCTGGGCGGCAGTCGGGAGACTGCCGGAGGCGGCTACCGTCAGCGGTATCTCCGGCCCCAGGCCGGCTGGTGTCAGCACTGTCAACATACGCGCGGGTCGGCCCGACGACTCCATCGCCCTCGGCCAGCCGTCGGGGTGAGGCTGGGTCGCTCACCCGACCGGGCTGAGCCTCAGCACCGTACGTCGGAAGGCCGGCCCTTCGCCGCCCACCAGGTAGGCCGCCTGGTCGGTGACCAGGAGACCCGCGTCGGCCACCGCGTACGGCAGATGGCCCGCGCTGCTGACGCGTCCGGTCGCCGGGTCGAACCACCAGAGGCGGTCGGTCACCGAGGTCCGGGCCGTACGCCCGCCGAGGACGAGGATCCGCGGCCCGACCGCGACCGCGGCCGCGTGCCCCAGCCCGACCGGCCAGCGACCGACATCGGTCGTGGTTCCCGAGCGCGGGTCCAGGCGCTGGATGGTTCTCAGCTGCGACCCGTTGTCCTCGCCGCCGATGACCCAGACGATCCCGTGCGCGTCGGTGGCCACCGCCGCGTAGCGGACGCCGTGGCGCAGCTGGGCGACCCGGGAGAACGACCGTCCGTCCGTCGTCTGGAGGACGCTCCGGTTCGAGGTCCGTCCGTCGTAGCCGCCGACCAGGAGCGCGCCGCTCGCCACGGGGACGACCGAGAGGTCCGAGCGGGCTGCCGGGAGCTTTCCGCTGACGCTCCAGCGGCCGCGGGGGCGGGCACGCGCAACGTCGCTGAGCTCGCTCTGCCCACCCCCGCCGAAGACGACGAGACGTCCGGCGAGTGTCGTTCCCGCCGCATCGTGCACGGGTTGCGGGAGAGGCGGGAGCGCCCGGGGGCGGCCACTGACCGCGTCCACCTCGACCACCTGGCGACGTGAGACGTCGCCAGGGCCCAGGCCACCGGCGACGACAAGACTGCTCGAACCGGCGAACACGACCTGCCGGCTCGAGGGGGTGGGCAACCGCCAGGCCAGCTGCTGCACCCGGAAGCCATGGGCGTTCGCCCAGCCGACTGGTGCGGGCGCCCGTGGCGTGGGTCGGGGCTGGTTGTTCGTTCCGGGGGGAGACGAGGCGACGGGTGCACCGCTCGCCTGGCTGGGCGTTGGGGTGGCCGGTTCCGGTACCGCCGGCCCGTTCGGTGTGCACCCGAGCAGCAGCAACGCGGCCAGCGTGGCGGTCACCACGATGCGTGGCCTCACCGCATGTTCCCGGTATGGCCGAGGGAGTAGCGACCCGGCTGGGGCCACACCGCCATCCCGTGTGGGCTGCCGCCCACGTGGATGCGGGCTGTCAGCCGCCCGGTCACCGTTGAGATCCCGTAGACCACGCCGTCGTAACGGCCACACAGCCACAGGGTCCGGCCGTCGGCCGACACCCCGCCCATGTC
>JBBQAB010000116.1:0-2268 GCA_038198385.1 Propionibacteriales bacterium | reverse complement strand
CGGCGCGGCAGCGGGTCGTCGGACAGGAGGTCGGCCGCCCCCTTCGGTTCGGGGCCGGCGACCACGATGACAAGACCCAGGAGAACCAGCAGGGCAGGGTTGCCTTCCCAGAGCGGAAAGGCCGACCCGGCGAGCAGGAAGGCGACCATGGCCGCGACCGTCCCCGGCTGCTGCCGCCGGAGCGCGCGCCAGCCCAGGTGGACCAGGAAGGCGAGCAGCAGGGCGGCGCCGAGGATGCCGGTGCTGACCAGGGTGCCCAGGGCTGCGTTCTCCAGCGGCAACCGGGCCCCGGCGGCGGTGGCGGCCTGCGCCGAGGTGCCGGGCCCGACACCGGCGACCGGGTGCCGGAGGAACAGCCCGTACGCGAGGTCGACCACGTACTGGCGGTAGTCGACCGAGGCCACGCCTTCGGCTGAGGTGGACCGGGCGGCCAGGACGGAGACGTGGGGGATGGCGGCGGCTCCGGCGGCCAGCGCGGCCAGTCCGGCCACCTTGACCACGACGCCCGCCCGACGGGACAACAGGACGAGGACCATTCCCACCGCGAGCCCACCCAGCAGGGCGTAGACCCCGCTGCGGGACCCCGTGAGAGCGGTCCCGAAACCGGTGAGCACGAAGCAGACCAGGGCGAGTCTCCGGAGCCGGCCACCGTCGAGGAACAAGAACCAGGCCAGGCAGGCGGTGACGGCGAAGAAGGCGCCGTTGACCAGGGGATGACCCAGGGTGGTGGTCACCCGGTAGACCGCCCAGTGCTGCTCGACCGAAAGGTAGCGCGTGAGCGGGTTGGCCTGCAGCGCCGACTCGGCGACCGCGAGCCCCCCGAGCCCGCTGCCGACCACGAGCCAGGTGCGCAGCAGGGTGGCCGCGGTGCGCGGGTCGGCGCGCGGTCCGACCAGGGCGGGCAGCACCGCCGCGACGAGCAGGGCCAGGGTCCACAGGGAGCTGCGGACCGGGTTGATGCTGATCGACGTCAGCCCTCCCAGCACCACCACGAAGGCCAGCAGCCAGCCCACCAGGGCCCGCCGGTCGAGGTCGTTGGACCGGGTGACGAGGGTCTTGAGGAGCCAGATGGCCGTCAGGACGACCCCGGGGGTGAGGAACCGCCCCCCGATGTCGGGGACGGCCGTCAGATAACCCACCGGCAGCAGCGCGGCCACGGCCAGGACGAGACTGGGTAGCAGATGCGTCGGCAGGCAGCAGACGACCGCCAGGACGAAGATTCCGAGCGCCAGCACCGAGCCCAGGGCGGTGAAGGCCGAGAGCGCTCCCAGGGCGAGGACGGCCAGTCCGAGGCCCGTCATCGCCAGAACCCGGTAGGCCCGCTGGTGGTCCGGGTGGGCGTCCGGGGTGCGGGAGCGGGCTGTGGGTGCTCCTGGAGCCCGGTAGGCGCGCGCCGGTGCCTGGGTCTGCGTCATGTTCTCTCCCCTGGTCATCAGTACTGGCAGGCCTTGTTCGAGATGCCGAGCGAGCTCGTGGGCACGACCGTGTCGCAGCCCACCAGGTTGCCGAGCTCGTTCGCGGCGAGCCGGACGCCGTAGCCCGGGAGGGTGCCCTCGAACTGGTTGGCGTAGGCCACGTTCCTCAGGCCCCAGCCTGCGCCGACCTCCCATACCTGGAGGCCATCCTGAGGCGCGTTTCCCCCCCGGTTCCCGGTCAGTAGCCAGTCGTTGCTTTGGATGGCCAGCAGCGAGTCCGAGGCGCTGGGCACCATGCCCGTACCGTCGAGGGTGTTGCGCGCGATCAGCCCGTGGGTCGCGCCCTCCTTGGCCTCGATCTGCTCGGCGGTGGTGGAGCGGATGTCGTTGCCGATGATCGCGTTGCGGTCGCTGCGGTCTGGTGCACAACCCGAGTAGGTGCACCAGTTGGGGGCGGCCGTGCCGATGTAGACGCCCTCGCCGAACGCGGGGGTGGTCAGGCCGGTTCGGGCGATCGAGTTCCCGATCACCGTGCTGTCGGTGGTGTTGGTGCGCAGATGGATGGCCTCGTCGCCGATGTCCTCGACCCGGACGTCGGCCACGGTGACCGCGCGGCTGTTGATGACCGCGATGCCCTTGAGCGCGTTCCGCACGGTCATCCCGGCGACGACCAGGTTGCTCGAGGAGTCGATCCGCAGACCGGCGCCGGAGGCGATGCTGCCGCCGTCGATCACCGCCGTCCGCGGACCGCAGACCCAGACCGGGGCGGAGTCGGAAGCCTGAATGTTGACGTCGAACTGGCCGGTGTAGGTGCCCGGGGCCAGCTGGATCACCGTGCCCGACCCGGCCCGGG
>JBBQAB010000115.1:0-3249 GCA_038198385.1 Propionibacteriales bacterium | reverse complement strand
AGCTGGGTGACCACGCTCTCGCACTCCTGGCCCTCGTCGAGCATCCGGATCACGCCGGCGAGCTGGCCCTGGGCCCGCTTCAGCCGGTTGATGACGGGGCCCAGGCTGTCGGGGTCGAGCTGGACCATCAAACCTCCCGTACAGAGTGGCCGGACACGGTCGCCAGGGCGGCGGACAGCCGCCGGGTGGCCTCGTCAGCGACGTCCTGGAGGGCCGGGTTCTTGGTCATCCCCACCATGGTCTGGGGGTCCACAGCCTCGACGACGGTGTTCTGGTCGTCGGTGGCCCGAACCACCACGTTGCAGGGCAGCAGCAGCCCGACCGAGGGCTCGGCCTGCAGAGCCGCGTACGCCAGCGGGGGGCGGCAGGCGCCCAGGATGACCTGCGGGGCGACGTCCACGTCGAGCTTGGCCCTCATCGTGGCCTGGATATCGATCTCGGTCAGGATCCCGAAGCCCTGGTCGCCGAGGGCGGCGCGGACCTGGTCCAGGACCGCGGCGTACGGGCGGGGAACGGTGGTGGTGAGGGCGTAAGTCATGAGGATCTCCTGTCGACGGGGTGGATAATACCCCCGGGGTATGCGACGGAACAAGGTGAGACGGAACAGCACCCTCGGTCGGCGTGGAGTTCTCGACCCCGGGGCGCGCACAAGGTAGGGCAAGCCGGCACGGCGTTGGGACAGGGGCCGCACCCCGATCTCCAGAGGGTTGGGAATACCTCCCACGTCATCTACGCGATCCTGGATACCCCATGGGGTATTAACCAGAAGAGGAGCCTTCCGTGCCAGATGTCACCCTCGACGAGTTCGCAGCCGCCCACGCCACCGGTGCCACGCAGGTGGTCGATGTCCGGGAACCCGGCGAATACCAGTCTGGCCATGTGCCGGGCGCAGCATCCATCCCGATGGGCCAGCTGCCGAACCGGCTGGGCGAGATCAACCCATCGAAGCCGGTGTTCGTCATCTGCCAGTCCGGTGGCCGTAGCTCGGCGATGACCGACGTGCTGGTGCACCACGGTTTCGACGCCCACTCCGTTACCGGCGGCACGGAGGCCTGGACCAGCAGTGGCCGCCCGGTCGACACCGAAACCACGGAAGGAAAGTGACCTACATGACCAGCCTGAACAGTCAGAAGACCCCAACCGTTCTCCTGATCGAGACGCCCACTTTGGGTGACCGCAGCTATCTGGTCCATGACGGCGAGGTCGCCTTCGTAGTGGACCCACAGCGCGACATCGACCGCGTTCTCGATCTCGCCGCTGACGAGGGCGTGCGGATCACCCATGTGTTCGAGACCCACATTCACAATGACTACCTGACGGGCGGACTGGCGTTGGCCGAGCGCACCGGGGCCGGTTACTTCGTGAATGGTGCCGACGAGGTGGCCTACGACCGTACCCCGATCGGCGACGGTGCGGAGGTCAGTGTGGGAACGTCCATGACGGTGCGCGCTCTCGCCACGCCTGGCCACACCTTCACCCATCTCGCCTACGCTCTGATCGCGGGCGGGGAGTCTGTGGCTGTGTTCACCGGCGGGTCGCTGCTCTTCGGAGCGACCGGACGGCCCGACCTGATGGGCTTCGAGCACACCCATGACCTGGTCCACGCTCAGTACGCCTCTGCGCACAAGCTCGCCTCCGAGCTGCCCGATGAGACCGACGTGTTCCCCACCCACGGTTTCGGCAGCTTCTGCTCTGCCACCCCGTCCGACGCCACGGAGTCCACCGTGGGGGAGGAGAAGCAGAAAAACCCCGCCTTGACCGCGGATGAGGAGACCTATGTCTCCGAGCTCCTGACCGGTCTGGATGCCTACCCCGCGTACTACGTCCACATGGCACCCGCCAACACCGCCGGGCCGACTGCCGCCGACCTGTCGTTGCCAGCGATGGCGCAGCCGGACGAGCTCCGCAGGCGCATCGAGGCCGGGGAGTGGGTCGTCGACCTGCGAAACCGCTCCGTCTTCGCCGCCGGGCACGTCCCTGGCACGCTGAACTTCGGCATCGACGGCGGCTTTGCCACCTATCTGGGCTGGCTGATCGAGTGGGGCACCCCCCTCACCCTGCTCGGTGAGACCATGGACGACGTTGCGACCGCCCAGCGCGAACTCGTCCGAATCGGTATCGACCGGCCTGCCGCCGCTGCGACCGGCGGCCCACAGGACTGGACCGATCGGCCTCTTTCCTCGTTCCGCCAGGCCACCTTCGCCGACCTGGACCAGGTTCGACACCACCGGGACGTGGTCATCCTCGACGTCCGCCGCGAGCCCGAGTTCGCCGCCGCCCGGATCGAGGGCGCCCTCAACATCCCCCTTCACGAGCTGCCGAAGCGCGTCGACGAGGTGCCCGACGCCGCGGAGGTGTGGGTGCACTGTGCTGGCGGATACCGGGCGTCGGTTGCGGCCTCGATCCTGTCCGCGTCGAACCGACAGCTGGTGGCGATCGACGACACCTTCGACAACGCTAAGCTCACCGGTCTTCACCTCGTCACCCAGCGGGAATCCGCCGGTGACGACGGGGCTCGAGACGACCAAGAGGACGGGTCGGGCTCGGCAGGAGCTTCCGGCAGAGGCAGGGTCGCGTCGTGATCAGCAAGATTGCCGCCTTCTTCAGGCGTCCTGCCAGCCTGTCTGCCCCTGCGGCCCACACGGCGCTGGTCAACGGCGCTCTGCTGCTCGATGTTCGTGAAGCCAGGAGTGGCGGGCCGGCCATGCGCCTGAGGCTCGGCACCTCGTGCTCAGCCAGCTGCAGGACCATCTGAGCGAGCTGCCGACCCGAAGACCGATCGTGACCGTCTGTCGGTCGGGGCGCCGCTCGGTCATGGCGGCCCAGCTGCTGACGCGCCATGGCTATACCGTCAGCAACCTGGCTGGGGGGATGCATGCCTGGGCGCGGGCAGGCCTGCCCGTCGTTACTCGCGGCGGCAAACCCGGTCAGATCATCTGAGTCACGGCTGCACCACAACCACCCTCAGGAGAGCCGCTCATGTCCACCGTTGCCCACGCCGAGGTTGGCCGGCCACCGTCGCCGACTGGATGAGTAAGCCCGCTGGCGCCGTGCTCGACTGTCCTCCCTTCGTTGACGCCGTCACCCGGTCATGAGCGCCGCACTGGCGGTCGCTCTCGTCCTGGGTCTCGTTATCGGCGTGCTCCTCGGCCTCCTCGGTGGGGGCGGCTCGATCCTGGCCGTTCCCGCGCTGGTCTACGGGCTCAACCAACCGCTGGCGGCGGCCGTGCCGACGTCGCTGTTGGTCGT
>JBBQAB010000114.1:0-2411 GCA_038198385.1 Propionibacteriales bacterium | reverse complement strand
GCGGGCGGCGGGGCGGCGGGCGGCGGTCAGGACCCCCGTGTGGGCGTGCGGGCGGGTCGCCGGCGCCGCGCCCCGCTCGGGGTGTCGGGTCGGGGGCTCCTGGGGCGGGATGCGGCAGGGGCGGTCGGGACGTACTGTTGTCCCTGGCCGACCGCCGGGTCGGTCGCGCTGTGGATGTTCAGCTGTGTGCCTGCAGGCCCTCGCGGGCCTGTCCGGTCCGCAATCCCCGGTTGGTCTGCCGGCAGGGCCCGCCTGACTTTGAATCAGGATCAGCGACGTAGGTTCGACTCCTACCCGGGGAGCGAAGCGTCACTTCACCAAGGCGCCATCTGTGTGGTCGTCGTGTCGTTAGGGAGCGTGCCCTTGTCTGACCTCCACCGCCCCGCGGACCCCGGCTCCGGTTCTGGTTTGACCGAGGATCTCGCCTCCGGCACGGGTCGACCGGTCCCCGTGGCCGCGGTCGTCATCCTCGCAGCGGGGGAGGGCAAGCGGATGCGCTCCGCCCGCTCCAAGCTGCTGCACGAGGTGGCCGGTCACTCCCTTCTCAGCTATGCCGTCAGCGCGGCGACCGCGCTGCAGCCCGAGTACATCGTGGTCGTGGTCGGTCACCTGCGGGAGCAGATCGAGGCGCACCTCACCGAGATCGCCCCGCACGTCCAGACGGTGGTCCAGGCTGAGCAGCTCGGCACCGGGCACGCCGTGCAGATCGCGCTCGAGGGTCTGGTCGACCTCGACGGTGAGGTCGTGGTGACGATGGGCGACGTGCCCATGCTGAGCAGCGAGACGCTCGCCGACCTGGTCCGGGCCCACCGCGAGCGGTCTGCGGCCGTGACGGTGCTGACCGCGCTGGCGGAGGACCCCACCGGTTACGGCCGGATCCTGCGCGACGGCGACGACCTGGTGCGCGGCATCGTCGAGCAGCGCGACGCCGACACCGACGAGCTCGCGATCCGGGAGATCAACTCGGGCATCTACGTCTTCGACGCCGAGACCCTGCGCGCCGGGCTGGCCGAGATCGCCCCCGACAACGACCAGGGCGAGCTCTATCTGACCGACGTTCTGCGGGTCGCCCACGGTTCGGGCTGTACGGTCGCGGCCCACGTGACCGAGGACCTCTGGCAGACCGAGGGCGTCAACGACCGCGTCCAGCTCTCCCGGATGAATGCCGAGGTCAACCGCCGGATCCTGACCCACTGGATGCGCTCGGGGGTCACCGTGCTCGACCCGGCGACCACCTGGGTGCACCGGTCGGTGTCGCTGGGCACCGACGTCACCCTGCTGCCCGGCACCTCCCTGGAGGGCGCGACCACCGTCGCCGCGGGCGCCACCATCGGACCAGACACCACCCTGGTCGACGTCGAGGTCGGGACCGGCGCCACCGTGACCCGGACCCAGGGCTCGCTCAGTGTGATCGGCGCCGGGGCCAGCGTGGGCCCCTTCGCCTACCTGAGGCCCGGCACGACGCTCGGCGCGGGGGGCAAGATCGGCACGTTCGTGGAGACCAAGAACGCCCAGCTCGGCGCCGGGGCCAAGGCCCCGCACCTGTCCTACCTGGGCGACGCGGTCGTGGGCGAGAACGCCAACATCGGGGCCGGCGTGATCTTCGCCAACTACGACGGCGTGACCAAGGCGAGCAGCCGGGTCGGCGCCGGCAGCTTCGTGGGCAGCGACTCCACCCTGGTCGCCCCGGTCGAGATCGGGGACGGTGCGTACGTCGCGGCCGGCTCCACCATCACCGGCGACGTGGGCCCCGGCGAGCTGGCAGTCAGCCGCGGCCGTCAGCGCAACGTCGCCGGCTGGGTGGCCCGCAAGCGGGCCGGCACCAAGACCGCCCGCGCCGCCGAGGCGGCGACCGCCCCGACCGCCGGCACCACCGCCCCGACCGCCAACCCGGCGTCGCCGGGCGAGGGCGCCACGGCAGACGCTCCATCGACCTCGGCGACCCCGCCGGACCAGCAGGAAGTTGGCCCCCCGAAGTGACCGGTTTGAAACGGCCCAACGTCAAGCACCTGATGCTCTTCTCAGGGCGGGCCTACCCCGAGCTGGCCGGGGAGGTCGCGCGGATGCTCGACGTCGAGATCGTGCCCACGCGGGCGATCAGCTACGCCAACTCCGAGATCTACGTCCGGTTCGAGGAGTCCGTCCGCGGCTGCGACGCCTACGTCCTGCAGAGCCACGCGGCGCCGGTGAACGAGTGGATCATGGAGCAGCTCATCATGGTCGACGCGCTGAAGCGCGCCTCGGCCAAGCGGATCACCGTGGTCGCCCCCTTCTACCCGTACGCCCGCCAGGACAAGAAGCACCGGGGCCGTGAGCCGATCTCGGCCCGCCTGGTCGCGGACCTGTTCAAGACCGCGGGGGCCAACCGGTTGATGTCGGTGGACCTGCACGCGGCCCAGATCCAGGGCTTC
>JBBQAB010000113.1:0-4330 GCA_038198385.1 Propionibacteriales bacterium | reverse complement strand
GGGCGGGCCCGTCCGAGGGTGCGACGGACCGCCTCCTCGACCGCGGTGTCGGCGTCGGAGACCGGGGTCAGGTCGGGCTTGGAGGTGACGTGCAGGTCGAGCGCCTTGAAGCGGCTCATGGTGATCGAGTCGGCGTCGTCGGCCAGCAGGTGGGCGAGCCGCAGGTCGTCGGTCAGGCCACGGTGCAGGGCGTCGTCGGTCGCAGGCATGATCTGTAACCTACTGGCCCGAGCCGAGCATCCGCCGGAACGACTCCAGCCGGTTCGTGGCGAGCTCCCCGGCGCGTACGGCGTCGTCCAGGGCGCACTCGGGTGCGCCGGCCTCGTGGGTGCAGCCCCGGGAGCAGCCCTGGCAGATGCCGGCGAGGTCGGGGAAGGCCGCGATGATGCGCTCCCGGCTGACGTGGCTCAGCCCGAACGACCGTACGCCGGGGGTGTCGATCACCCAGCCGGGCTGGGCGGCCCGCCAGCGGGGCAGCACCAGGGCCACCGCCGAGGTGGACGTGTGCCGGCCCCGGCCGGTGACCTCGTTGACGTGGCCGATGGCCCGCTTGGCGTCGGGGATCAGGGCATTGACCAGGGTGGACTTGCCGACCCCGGAGTGACCGACGAACACGCTGCGGTGGTCGTCGAGGATGCCGCGCAGCTCGTCCAGGTCGGCGCCGGGGGAGATGACCACCACCGGCACCCCGAGAGGCTCGTACTGGGCCAGCAGCTCCCTCGGCGAGGCCAGGTCGGCCTTGGTCAGGCAGAGCAGCGGCTGGATGCCGGCGTCGAACCCGGCGACCAGGATGCGGTCGATCATTCCCGTCCGCGGCGGCGGGTCGGCCAGGGCGGTCACGATCCCCAGCTGGTCGGCGTTGGCCACGATCGGGCGCTCGTACGGGTCGTCGTCGTCGGCGGTCCGGCGCAGCACCGTGCTGCGGTCCTCGACCTGCACGATGCGGGCGAGCGTCCCCTCCTCGCCCGAGGTGTCGCCGACCATCCGTACGCGGTCGCCCACGATCACCCCGGTGCGACCGAGCTGGCGGGCCTTGGTCGCGGTGACCTCGCGGCCGGCGACTAGCGTCCGGAACCGGCCCCGGTCGACGGTGATGATGGTGCCGATCTCGGCTCGGGAGTAGTCGGGCCGGTCCTTGGTCCGGGGCCGGCTGCTCTTGCCGGGCCGGTCGTAGGACTCGTAGTCCTCGGCGGGCTGGCCGCGGTGGCTCACGAGCCGCCCGCCGTGTCGACCGGCTGCGACTCCGCCAGCATGGCGGTCCACAGGCCGGCGAACTCGGGCATCGTCTTGGCCGTGCAGGCGATGTCCTCCACGCCCATCTCCGGCACGACGAGGCCCAGCAGGGCCCCGGCCTGGGCCATCCGATGGTCGGCGTAGGTCCGCCAGACCGCCCCGCCGAGCAGCCGGGGGTGGATGGTCAGACCGTCCTCGGTCTGGGTCACGTGCGCCCCGACCCGGTTGAGCTCGTTCTCCAGGGCGGCGAGCCGGTCGGTCTCGTGGCCGCGGATGTGGGCGACGCCGCGCAGGTGGGTGGTCGAGTCGGCGAGGGCGGCGATCGCGGCGACGACCGGCGTCAGCTCGCTGGCGTCGCGGAGGTCCAGGTCGACCCCGTGCAGGTGGTCGGTCCCGCGGACGGTCAGGACGCCGTGGCGCAGGTCGACCTCGGCGCCGAAGCGCTGCAGGATGTCGCGCAGCAGGTCGCCGGGCTGGTGGGTCGGGCTCGGCCACAGCGGGACGGACACCTCGCCGCCGGTGACGGCGGCCGCGGCCAGAAAGGGAGCGGCGTTGGAGAGGTCCGGCTCGATGGTGACGTCGCGCGCCGCGATCTCACCGGGGAAGACGACCCAGCGGTCCGGCTCGCTGTCGTCCACGACCACACCGCGGTCGCGCAGCATGGCCACGGTCATCTCGATGTGGGGGAGGGAGGGAATGGCCTTGCCGTCGTGCCGCAGGTCGAGACCCTCGGTGTAGCGCGCACCGGCGAGCAGCAGACCGCTGACGAACTGGCTCGAGGCGGAGGCGTCCACCGTGACCATGCCGCCGCGCAGGTGCGGGTCGCCGTGCAGGACGAAGGGCAGCCGGTCGGTGTTCTCGGTGACCAGGGCCCCCAGGCTGACCAGGGCGTCGAGGATGACCCCCATCGGCCGCGCGTACGCCTGCTCGTCCCCGTCGAAGCCCACGGCTCCGTCGGCCAGGGCGGCGACCGGGGGCAGGAAGCGCATGACCGTCCCCGCCAGGCCGCAGTCCAGGGTGCCGCCGGCCCGGAACTGCACCGGCGGGGTGATCCGCCACTGGGATCCGGACTCCTCGATCCCGACGCCCAGGGTGCGGAGGGCCTCGCGCATCAGTGTGGTGTCGCGGGCCTCGAGACCACCGGTGAGGACCGACGGGCCACTGGCGAGCGCGGCCAGGACCAGCGCCCGGTTGGTCTCGGACTTGGAGCCGGGGACCCGGACCGTGGCCCGGACGGGGTGCTCAGCACCCGGGGCGGGCCAGACAGTCGGGGAGGTCGCGGGTGTGGGCACGTCGAGGAGTCTAGGAGGTGCCGCTGGGGTCAGCGGCACCTTCCAGGGGCGTCAGTTGCTGCCGAGCTCGATGTGCTTGCCGACCTTGCGGGCGTGCTTGCGGGCGGCCTTGGCCTGCTTCGGTGCGTCCTTCTGAGCCTGCTTGGCGGCCTTGCGGGCAGCCTCGGCCCGCTCCGCGGCGGCCTTGCGCGCAGCCTCGGCCCGCTCCGCGGCGGCCTTGCGCGCCGCCTTGAGCTGCTGGGGGGCGTCCTTCTTGGCCTGCTTGGCCGCGGCGGCGGCCTGCTTCCGGGCGGCCTCGGCCTGCTCGGCAGCAACCTTGGTGGCCGCCTTGGCCTGCGTGACCGCCACCTTCTGGGCCCGGCGGGAGGTCGCCACGACGGCGCCGACCAGGGCCGCGCCCCCGGCGAGGGCACCCTCGGCCAGGTCGGAGCCGCTGTCTCCGAGCTGGGAGGCCTTCTTGCTCACCTTGTCCCCGAAGCCGCTTCCCCCGTCGGTCAGGGCGTGCGCCTTCTTGCTCAGCTGGTCTGAGGCCTTGGAGGTCCTCTTGGCCACGATCTGGCCGCTCTTCTGGGCCCGCCAGGCCAGGCTCGGCTTGCCCTCGGTGTCACCCGCGGCCAGCAGGACGCCGCCCAGCAGGCTGATGGCCTTGAGGAAGTTGGAGCGGTCGACGGCCTTATCGTGCGGGTCGGACCGGCTCCAGAACGGGTAGTTGCCGATGGTGCTGGGGACGATGGTCCCCGCGAGCAGCAGGGCGCCGAGGCGGCGGCCCTTGCCCGTCGCCAACGCGAGCCCGCCGAGGACCTCGACGGCGCCGTTCAGGCGGACCAGGGTGGCGGCGTCCTCGGGGATGTAGTGGGCGACCTGCTCCGGGGCGTACTGCTTGACCAGTGGCACGACCTTGTCAGCCATGGGGGCCGCGGCCGGGACCAGCTTCTCCGGGTTGCGGATCGCCTTCACGCCGGAGGCAACGAAGTAGGAGGCAAGCATGGTTCGAGCGGCAGCGCGCAACAACGTCATGACCTATTCCTACCAAGGACGGCGGACAAGGCCAAGACCGACCCCGCCTCCGCGAGACCTGTGACCCTCGCTGTCTACGCGCGCTCTGTCTACGCGTGGAGGGGTCGGGTGCGTGCGCGCGTAGAGAGCCGGGGCGTGCAGACAGACGGCCGGCGCCCTGGGATAGCGTCGCAGGATGTGTGGACGCTACGCCTCCACGGCGAGCCCTGACCGCCTGGTCCAGGAGTTTGCGGTGGACGACCTCTTCGCCGACCTGCCCGGCCCGGACTACAACGTCGCCCCCACCGTCGCCGTCCCGGCGGTGCTGGAGCGGCACAGCCACGACAGCAAGGAGGTGCGGCGACGGCTGGCCCCGCTGGTCTGGGGACTCGTCCCTTCCTGGGCCAAGGACCGCTCAATCGGGTCCCGGCTCATCAACGCCCGGCGGGAGACGGTGGCCGAGAAGCCGGCCTTCCGTAAGGCCTTCGCCACCCGGCGCTGCCTGCTGCCCGCCGACGGCTTCTACGAGTGGTACGCGGGGGAGACCCCGGCCGACGGTCCGGACGCCGCGCCGGGGCGGCGGCCAGCGGGTCGCCCGGCCAGGCAGCCGTTCTTCCTGCACCGCCGCGACGGCGGACTGCTGGTGATGGCCGGGATCTACGAGATCTGGCGCGACCCGACCAAGGACCGCGAAGACGACACCGCCTGGCTGCGGACCTGCGCCGTCATCACCACCCAGGCCACCGACGCAGCCGGCCACATCCACGACCGGATGCCGATGGTCCTCGCCCGCGGCGCCGTGGACGCCT
>JBBQAB010000112.1:0-3571 GCA_038198385.1 Propionibacteriales bacterium | reverse complement strand
GCCGCAAGTGCGTTACCTCGGACCCGACGGGCTGCGGCGTGCTGCGACTACCTGGCTCTGCTGAGCGACGGGAGGCTCGCGGTGTGGGAGGTCAAAGACGTCAAGGATCCCCACCGCGCCGATACCGCGCGCAAGGCGCCCGAACTGTTCAACTGGACCGCCGTGATGAACGCCCAGGTTCTGATGACCGGCTCTTGGTACCAGCACACCGGGGTCGGGTACGTCCCACCCACCCCAGACGCGAGCAGCAACCCCACCTCCGGCTGGGAACGCCTGGTGCCGCGCTGCAGCACCGCCGGCAACTGCGACTGCCAGCGCAGTCACTGAGGTTCGGCTGTTTGTGAACTGTGACCCCGTCTGACAAGCGCACCTGTGCCCCCAGCCCACCCCCGGCCCATAGACCCCGGCCCCCGACGTGCCCCTCCATCCTCGACGAGCCCCCGTCAGCCTGAATGTCGACCGTCTTACGACTTCGATCTCGACCGTTTTACGACGTCGACCCCGACTGTTTTAGGACTTCGACGCGCATCCTCATGGTCGTGTTCACCCGTGGAGGCACCGGCCGGTTTGATGCTGCGGCGCCTTGGGCCCACCTCGCCGAGCGGATGCTGGTCGAGACGGTGGTGGCACTGCACGGCCCGCTCGGTCGGAAAGTCCACGTTGCTGGCCGCCATCGCCGCAGCACACGGTGTGCCGGTGATGGACCTCGACGACCTGGAGACGCGGCAAGCTGTGCGCGCCAACCCCTCCCTCGCTGCCACGCAGCACACCCCCTTGTGTGTCGATGAGTACCAGCACCCCTCCGAGACTGGACGTCCTCAAGGCCCGGACCAACCGGGACGGGGCGCAACCCGGGACGGCGGTCCTGACCGGTTCCACCCGCCAAGACGCCCTGCCCCGGACCGCCCAGGCCCTCACCGGGCGTCTCCACAGCATGACCATCTGGCCTCCGCCCCAGTGAGAGGTCGCCGGCGTCCAGGAGGACTTCTTGCCGCGCCTGCGCGCGGACGCTGACGGGCTGGTCGCTTCCCAGCCCCTTTCTGGAGCCGACCGGCGAGGGTACGCGGAGAGGGTCTGCGCCGGGGGGTTCCCGCTCGCGCTGCGACGATCGGGCCCCTCTCGGAACCGGTGGTTCGACGACTACCTGCGCCAGACCCTGGAACGTGACGCCCTCGAACTGCGGCCGGTCCGACAGCGGCAGGCGCTGCGCGACCTGCTCAATCGCCTCGCGGCGCGAACCGCCCAGGTGCTCAACCTCTCCCAGGCCACTCAAGGGTTGGTCCTGAGCCGTGACACCGTTGACGGCTACACCCGACTCCTGGCGGACCTGTTCGTGCTCGAGCGCCTCCCCGGCTGGGGCAAGACGCTACGCAGCCGCAGCGCAGCCGCCCCGAAGGTCTACCTCATCGACTCAGGGGTGGTGGCACGTTTGTTGCGGGTCAGCCCGGACAAGCTGGGCCTTCTCGACCCGACCACAGCCACCGAGTTCGGTCACCTGCTGGAGACCTTCGTCGTCGGAGAGCTGCGCAAGCAGCTCTCCTGGCTCGATGAGCCGGTGACGATGGGGCACTGGCGGACCAAGGACGGCGACGAAGTGGACCTGGTCATCGAGTTCGACGACGGCGGAGTGTTGGCCTTCGAGGTCAAGGCGGGAGAGCACATCCGTGGCGAGGACCTCAGAGGGGCCCGCAAGCTCCGCGACCTGCTCGGCCCCCGCCTCCTGGCGGGCGTCGCACTCAGCACCGGCCGCCGGTCCTACAGCTACCAAGGCGAGAGGATCCACGTCATGCCCGTCGACCGGCTCTGGTCGCCCACCCCCTGAAAGAGACCCCCGGCAGCGTTCCGGCCGGCTGCACCAGGCCCGCAGCGAAACGAAGGGTCTCGCGAGGTCCAGCACAAATGTGGGCGCCCCGCGGGCCCGGTGGGGTCAGGATCCGACTCAGGGCAAGGCTTTGGCCCACATTCCCAACGACGGGGGCAAGTGGCTGAGCGGAGCAGTCGTCGGAGTACTGGTGGGAGCCGCCTCGGTGTGCGGGACCGCGGCCCCGGCGCAGGCCTACACGAAGGAGAACTGCCGGTCCTCCGCCATCTCCGGCAACGGTACCGACTACTACCGCACCGGCAACGGGATCACCAGCTACTACTCCACCACCATCACCACCGCCGCCGGGAAGTGGAACTCCACCAGTTCCCCGGGCAGCTTGGCCAAGGTCACCTCCGGCGGACAGATCGTCATCGAGCGGTACTACTACAGCTACCAGTGGTACGCGCTGTCGAGTTGGACGTGCAGCTCCAGCGGGTACTTCACCGGCAACCGGGGCATGGCGCTGAACTCGCGCACCATGGACCCCTTCGCTAGCTGGCAGGACCGTTTCTTGATCATCCACGAGTTCGGACACCTGATGGGTCTGGGCCATGAGAACGGCCTGGCCGCCTGCAAGGCTGTGATGAAGTCCGACGCCCATACCGGCACCTCCAGCTGCTCGAGTACGAACCCGCCCTACACCAACGACGTCGACGGGATGAACGCCATCTACTAGCCCGACCCTGACCATGTCCGCCCCCAGACCAACCGTTGGAAGGAAGCGCACCCGTGAACCGCACTACCCGTTGCCTGCTCGGGGGAGCCCTGGTGTCGTTGTTGGTCGTCGTGGTGGGGTGTGCGCCAGCGACGACCCAGCACAGCTCGGTCTCCCGCAAGACCTACACCGATGTGGCCGCGGCCGCGCTGGACTCCGACCTGGTCGCGCTGGGCACCATCAGCGAACCCCTGCAGCAGATGCTCGACACCGGGGGCGCCACCGACGGGTCGGGCATCCCGATGCTGGTGTACTCCTTCGCGGTGTCCACGTCGAGCCTGGCCACCTCCCCCTCCACCATCACCGTGGTGTCCGTCGATGTGGACAAGCTTCACCTCGACCCCGACGACGCCGCCGCCTTCAAGCCCAACCACCAATACCTGCTGTTCCTCGACGAGCAGACCGAGCCCGACCGCGCCAGCCTCAAGGGTCTGGGCACCATCTACACCCCGGTCGGCGGCAACGCCGGAGTCTTCCCGGTCAACAACGGCCGGGCCAAAGCCCTGGACGCGGAGTACAAGCGCATCAAGAAGGACGACCCCGAGACCAAGCCGGCCGATGACACCCTGTCGCTGGACCCTGCTGTCGCCCTCGAGCTCCCGACCGCCACCAGCTGAACCCCGCACCAGGGGAGCACCGGGCCGGCCGCCGGCGCCGGCAAGAACGCCCAACCCCCCCTCTTACGGGGGGGGGCACAACGTGTAGCCGGGCCTCTGGGAAGGGGCCGGGATGACGCGCTTCGTTGGCGGAACCCCGCGGAATCTTCTAAAGATCGATCTGGTATGGCTGCACTACGGGCTAGCCGGACGTCATTCCACGACAAGGGCCGTGGTCACAGCCGTGATGGCAACTACGCTCAAGGTCGGACAGCGAAGATCATCGGTGACGTCCACAGGACGCCATCTTCACCGGGCAGGGACCGTCACGGATGACCGTCGCCCTGGTCCGTTGCACCCCCGGCGCGCGCACCAACTGGCACTCCCATGCCGTCG
>JBBQAB010000111.1:0-2363 GCA_038198385.1 Propionibacteriales bacterium | reverse complement strand
AGCACGGTGCCCGGGCTCGGGGACACCACCGTCACCCAGCCGGCCTGCTTCGGCATCCCCACCGAGCGGAAGGTCAGGCCGAAGCCGGCCGCCGTGGCGAGCGTCGCCCAGCCGAGATAGAGGGTCACCGGCAGCCGGAAGAGGAGCCGCTCGGCTGCGCCTGCGGCCGGACCGGTCCGCATGGCCCGGACCGTGGCCACGACCAGGAAGCCGACCAGGGCCACGATGATGATCTGGGACAGCCAGATGGTGCGGCTGCCGAACACCGGCACCCACAGCGTGCTCGCGCTGAAGGCGGCGACCAGCCACCACCCCGTACGCCGGTGGACCTCCCGGTCCCGCTGGCCGGGGGTGAGCTGGTAGACCGCGTAGGCCAGGCTCGCGGCGTAGATCAGCCCCCAGATCGCGAAGGCGTACCCGGCCGGGGTGACCGGGCTGATGTAGGCGTCGGAGATGGCTCCGGTGTTGGAGGACGGGCCGAGAGCCAGCGTGGTCAGGGGTGAGGACACGACCTGCAGGACCGCCAGCACGAGAACGGCGACGGCGCGGGTGCGGTCGGAGGGGGCAGACATGGTCCTATTGTCCTCGGCCGGGGCAGGTTTCTCAACCGTTGAGATAGTTTCGGGAAATCAGAGGGCACCGGTGGCCCAGAGCAGACCCGTCGCGCCGCCCAGCCGGGCCGCGAAGGCGACCGCCTGGGCGTCGGTCAGGCTGCTCACGAAGTCGATGATGCCCCGGCCGCGGCCCATCCGGGCGAGCTCGGCGTCGTTGGTCTTGGCGTCCAGCCACTCGGGGTGCGTACGGGCGACCCGCTCGTAACCGAAGGTGGCCGCCTTGACCAGGTCGAGCAGCCGCCGCGGGGCCCGGCCGGCGTCGGTCCGGTCCGAGAGCCACCGGTCGAAGGCGACGACCAGCTGCTCGACGGTCTGCTCCTGGCCGCGCTGGAACATCGCCAGGTCGGGTCGCTCGAGGATGAAGTACTGGTTGACGAACTTCAGCACCGACACCTCGTGCCAGGCCCGGGAGGTCATGGCGACGTAGCCCGAGCGCACGTCAGGGGTGGGGTCGGGGGCGACCGAGGTGATGAGGTGGTCGATCCAGCGAGAGGTGAACCCGGAGATGGCGCGGTCGGCGACCATCGACCCGTCGTACGGCGTGGCCAGCACCCCGTCCACGAACTCGTCGCCCACCGTGGCCACCGCGTCGGCGAAGGTCAGCTCGTCGAACATCCACGCGTCCCGTTGGCGGAGCCGGCGGCGCAGCCGCTCGAGCCCCGCCCCGGGCTGGCGGCCGACCTCGGCCAGGCGACGCTCGTCCATCGAGTCGAAGAGCACCTGCTCGTTCTCCCAGGAGCGGAACTCCCCGGAGACGGGGGAGAACTGGAGCACCCCGGACCGGTGGAAGTCCTCGACGTCGTGCAGGGAGTAGGCGATGTCGTCGGCCAGATCCATCACCGAGCACTCCAGGGTCTGACGACCCGGCGGCAGCTCGGGAAAGGCCTGCAGCGCGTCGAGCATCTCCGGCAGGTCGATCACGTAGGTGGAGAACTTCGCCGCACCGGTGCCGGCCCGTCCGTGGCCCGCCCCGCGCGGCGGCTCGGCCCAGTCGGTGGGGTGCGGGTCGGGGTGGTGGAAGCGTGCCCACGGATACTTCAGGACCGCGGCCCGGACGGCGGCCGTCAGGTTGAGCCCCTCGTCGCCCGGTCCGTGCACCTCGAGCTCGGTCAGGATCCGGAAGGTCTGGGCGTTGCCCTCGAAGCCGTCGGCGAGCCCGAACCGGTCCCGCGCCAGCCGGTCCAGCACCCGCTCGCCCAGGTGCCCGAACGGTGGGTGGCCGAGGTCGTGGGCGTTCGCGGCCGCCTGGACCACCACGTGGTCGAGCCCGCCGAGGTTGCGAATCAGCTCGCGTTCCTCGGTGCGGAGCAGGCGGACGGCGATGGCGCGGGCCACCGCGGTGACCTTGATCGTGTGGGTGAGGCGGTTGTGCACCACCCCGCTCGTCGCCCCAGCGGTCACGACCTGGGTGACCTCGGCCAGCCGGGAGAACGACTGGGCGAAGCGGATGCGCTCGAGGTCGGTGCGGAACTCCGACTCCCCCGGCGCGTACGGCCGTTCCGACTCCGGACGGGCGCGAGCCAGGCGGGGGTCCATGTCGGCAACCTATCCGAGGGGCCCTACCGGTGGTTCGGCTCGGTGCGGCTGAGCACCTCGATGAGCAGGGTGTGCACCTGACGATGACCCAGTCGGCTCGTGCGCGAATGGTTCGTGAGCACTGCGCAGCGGCGACAACAGGGGGTCCCGGGCGCAGGACCGAAGCCGGACGGGCCTTCACCGCAGGGGCGAGGTCTCAGTAGGCTGCGGCTT
>JBBQAB010000110.1:0-3682 GCA_038198385.1 Propionibacteriales bacterium | reverse complement strand
TGGCTGAGCGCGATCAGGGTGATGTCCTCGTGGGAGGCGTACGCCAGGAATGTCTTGATCGCGGTCAACCGCAGCGTGATCGTCGCCGGCGCGTAGCCGCGCTGCTCGCGCATCCAGGCCAGCCAGGCCTTCAGGTGGGCCCGGTCGAAGTGGTCGAAGCCGGCCTCGGCGCGGTCGATGTGCTCGACCTCGCTCAGGTAGGCCAGGAAGCATTCCAGGCCGATCCGGTAGGCCTCGATCGTCTTCGGGGACAGTCCGCGGACCTTGGGCAGGTAGCCGTGCAGGTAGTCCCGTGCGAAGCTGAACAGGTTCGCCACGTCGGTGTCCGGGTCGCGTTTCATTCGAACCCCACCTCCGGCAGCGGCGACGCGCCGGCAGCGGTTATGTCGGCGTAGCCGCGCATGAAGTCGGGTGAGGTGTGCACGTAGTAGTAGGTGGACTCGAAGGTCGCGTGCCCCATGTAGCGCGACAGGTAAGGCAGCAACGCGGTGACGTCCTTGCCGTGGGTCATCCACCGTTCGATGTTGGCGTAGGCAAAATGGTGCCGGAAGTCGTATGGCCGCGGCCGGGTGCCGTCGGTAGGGCGCGCCAACCCGGCCTGGTCCCAGATCCGGTTGAACACCACCCCGACCGCCGCGGCGGTGACCGGGTTGCCGGTCGCGGAAACGAAGAACGCTTCTCGCGACCCGAACCGCCGGCGTGATGCCCGGTCGCATTCGGCCAGCACGTCGAGGACCTGCTCGGTCACCGGTAACCGGCGGCTGCGGTTGCCTTTGGCCCAGATGATGTCCAGATGCCGGCTGTGCAGGTCGACCTGCGCGGTACCTAGCCCGCGGGCCTCGCCGGTACGGATCCCGCAGGAGTGCATCAGAGTGAAGAACGCGACCGCCTGCCACCGCCACGGGGACTGCGCGTGCAGGTGTGCCGCAGCGGTGAAGAACCGGTCGATCTCCTCGGCGCCCAGCAGGTAGGGGTGCGCCGGGACAACCCCGGCCTTCCACCGCTCCGACAGCACGTAGGCCTCCGCGTTCCCGTGGGCCTGCTGCCATCGGCCGAAGTCGCGGATGTAGGACATCCACGACCGGTACCGGCCGGACCGGTCGAGCTGCTCGAGCACCCACCCCTCGACGGTGTCGCGGTCGAACACGGTCCGATCGTGCTCGCGACAGAAGCTGTCGAACCGGCGCAGGTACCAGATCCGGGAGGTGCCGTAGCAGCCCATAGCCTGCTTGAACGCCAGGTAGGCCTCCAGCTGCTGGGCGAACGCGCTGCCGAACCCGTGCGCGGTATTCATGGCCGTGCTCCTGCCGGGACAGGCAGCACACACTCGAGCAGACGCTCCTGATCCACGCTGAGATACACGTTGGTCGACTCCGGACTCACATGGCCCAGGACCGCCGAGATCGTCGGCAGCGGGACCTCCGCGCGCAGCAGCCGGGAGGCGGCGCTGTGCCGCAGCACGCTGGTGCCGACCTTCAGGTCGCTCACTCCAGCCGTGCGGAACGTAGTGGCGATCACCCGGTAGATCGAGGCGTGGTCGGCCAACTTCGTGTGTGGGGCCTTGCAGCGCAGGAACACGTGGTCCTCTCCCGAGCTGGGTCGCTCGTGCAGGACGTAGTCGGCGAGCTTGGCCCTCACCAGCGTCGCCAGTGGCAGCGTCAGCGGGTTGTGGGTCTTCTGCTGGACGATCCCGATCGTGGCTGTGCGCCAGTCGACGTCGCCCAGCCGCAGCCCGACGATGTCGCATGCCCGCAGCCCGGTGGTCAGCGCCAGCAGCGTGATCGCGGCGTCCCGGGCCGAAACCATCTCGCTGGTGCAGGCGTGGACCACCCGGGCCTGCACGTCATCGCCTAGGACCGGCAAGATTCGGTGGGAGCGTTTCACCCGGGCCAGGCCCGCAGCCTCGACCAGGTCGGTGCGGCCGATGAACCTCAAGAACGGGCGGAAGTTCGAGACCACCCAGAACAGCGACGACGCCGCCCATCGGCCCGACAGCGACTCCAGGAACCCCAGCACGCTGGCCCCGTCAGCGTCCTTGAGCTCGCTGGTGCCGCGTGACTCCAAGAACACCAGGTAGCCGCGCGCGACCCGGCCGTAGGCGGCGCGGGTGGCCGGCGCCAAGCCGCGCGCGTCCATGTCCGCCTCCCACGCGGCATCCAGCGCGGTGAACTCGCTGCAGGCCGGTCGCGGACCCCCGCCACCGCGCTTTCGCGTCGACAGGTCCACCACACCGGTGTCAAGCAAGCCATCGAACAGCGTGACCAGCCGACGGTAGTCGAACCGCCGTTGGGCGCTGAACTTGCCTGTTCGAGGGCTGGTCGTCATCGCGGCGAACTCAGCCCCCAACGAGGGCGCGTAGACGACCTCGCCACGGTCAGTGACGAACCCCTTCAGGTACCTGATCGTTTTCTCGTACTGACCGATCGTGGACTCCAAATAGCCCGCCGCACGTAGCGCATCGATGACCACGCCGCCGAGTTGTTCGACCGTCGCATCCATCACCGTCTCCTTCCGTAGGACACGGCGGACGCTAGCCACGGACCAGCAGAACGTTAAGCCGAGGAATCAGAAAGGAAACCCCTCAAGCGCAGGCCAGTTCCCGATTCCTCGGCATAACATCAACCTCGGCATAATCGGTGTGCAAGATGACGCCGGCGATGGGATCCTTGCCGCCGCGACCGCGACCGACATCTGCAGCGCTGCGGTGGCCAGGTCGGCGTCGTGATGCTCGCCCAGGGCGAACCCGGACGATCCGCCGCGAACCCATGTCCAGGACGCTGTCCAGGAACAGCTTGCCCTCGTCGGTGGGGATCTCGGTGCCGTCCCCGTACCACTTGCGGTTCAGCGCCTCGGCGGCGAACTGACGCCCGATCAGATCTGGTGCCCGCCACCGGCCCCGACCCTGACGGGTGGTCTGCTTGCGGCGTCGGCAACGCCGGGCGACCAGCCCGAGCCCGGCCATGATCGCCGCGACGGTGTTCTCACCGACCCGCCAGCCGGCATCGCGCAGGTCCGCGGTGATCCGCGGCGAGCCGTAGGTGCCGCGGTGCTGGGCGAACAGCCGGGCGATCTCCGCCTGCAGCGCGGCCCGACGAGCGTGCCGAGGCGAGGCGTCGCCGTAGCGCCACTTGTAGAACCAGGCCTGACTGACGCCCAGCGCCCGGCATCCGGCCGCGTACGGAACCCCGTGCTCCTCCCTCTGGGAGGCGATGAACCCAGCCACGGCTACCTGCCCATCGCCTCGTCCACCCAGAGGGCCACCGAACGCTTGAGCACATCACGCTGCATCCGCAGCTCGCTGTTCTCCTTCCGCAACCGGGCCAGCTCGGCCCGTTCGGTCTCGCTCAACTCCCCGTTGCCCTCACCAGCCACCCGGCGGGCCTTGACGCACCAGTTGCCCAGCGTGCCCTCGTTGACACCCAGCTCCCGGGCCACCTGCGCGATCGGTTTGCCGGTCTCGGTGACCAACCGGACCGCGCCCTGCTTGAAGTCCTCGTCGTACTTCCGATAGCTCCTGCTCATCGCCCGTTACCTCTTTTCCTCAAAGGCGATGTCTCCACGCTACGAGGGGAAACCCAGTCTGGCACGTCGGGCCGAGCCTCAATGGCCCTCTTCAAGCCCGAGTCATGATTTCGTCAATGTTTGGCAAAGGCCACGCCGCCCGGCCTGAGTCTCAATAGCG
>JBBQAB010000109.1:0-2127 GCA_038198385.1 Propionibacteriales bacterium | reverse complement strand
TGGCGCTCCGCAAGGAGGCCTACACGATCGACGCTACCGTGGCTGACGTTCCCCGTGAGGACCTCGTACGAGAGATCCTCGACGACCTGAACCGGCGGATCCGCGACTCGCACCGCCGCCCGGTCGACGGGCCACCGCTGGTGGCCAGGCCTGTCGACGCGGAGGCGACGGTGGCCCGGTGGCGGCTCCGGCGCGGGGGCCGCTGAGGGTGCCGCCGGCCACTGGCCTCACCAGCAGGTGAACCCGCCGTCCACGACCACGTGGACCCCGGTGCAGAAGCTGGCCACGTCGCTGAGCAGGAAGAGGGCCGGCCCGACTAGCTCGTCGTCGCGGGCCATCCGGCCGAGCGGGGTCTCGGACTCGAGCTGGCGGACCTGCTCAGCGACCTCGGGCCGGCTGTTCATCGGGGTCGCGCTGTAGCCGGGGCTGATGGCGTTGACGCGTACGCCGCGGGTCGCCCACTCCATGGCCAGGCTGCGGCTCAGGTGGATCACGCCCGCCTTGGAGGCGTTGCAGTGCGCCTGCAGCAGTCCACGGTTGACGATCGAGCCGGACATGAACGCGATGTTGACGATCGAGCCACGGCCGTGGGCCAGCATGGCCTGGCTCCCGGCCTGGCAGGACAGGAAGACCCCGGTCAGGTTGACGTCGATGACGCCCTGCCACTGGTCCTGGGCCATCTCCTCGGCCGGTGCGGCGTTGGCGATCCCGGAGCAGTTGACGGCCAGGGTCAGCCGAGGAAGGCCTGGGTCTGGCGTACGGCCTCGGCCAGGCTCGCGGCGTCGGTGACGTCGCCCCCGACCACCACGGCGCGCCCGCCCGCCCCCTCGATCTCGGCCACGACCGCGGCCAGCGCGGGCCCGGGACGGTCGAAGCAGGTGACCGCCGCGCCCGCCTCGGCGAGCCCGAGGGCAACGCCGCGGCCGCTGCCGCTCGCCGCCCCTGTCACCAGAGCCGTGCGGTGGTCGAGGCGGAAGCTGGGGTTGGGCATGGGCTCAGGGTGTCGGAGGCGCTGCTCTCCAGGGAGCGCGGGCGCGGCCCGCCGGAACCCCTCCATACTGAGGGCCATGGTGAGCTTCGCCGACAAGCCGATCCTGGACGTCAGCATCCCGGAGTGGGAGGCCTACCTGGCCGGTGACCCCGATGACGGCGGCGTACGGCTCAAGCTCCGGAAGAAGAGCTCGTCAGCGCCCGGTATGACGTGGTCGGAGGCCCTGGCCGTGGCCCTCTGCTACGGCTGGATCGACGGTCAGGCCGGCCGTTTCGACGCCGACTACACGCTGAACGCGTTCACCCCGCGCCGCCGCAACAGCCTGTGGTCGCAGATCAACCGGGAGCACGTGGCGCGGCTGGTTGCCGAGGATCGGATGCGACCCGGGGGTCTGGCCGAGGTGGAACGGGCGCAGGCCGACGGACGGTGGGACGCGGCCTACCGGCAGAGGGACGCGGTCGCACCGCCCGACCTGGAGGAGGCCCTGGCCGCCAACCCGGCGGCGGCGGCGTACGTGGCCAGCCTGACCCGGGTCGAGCGCTTCCGGATCTACTTCCGGCTGAGCTCGCTCAAGACACCAGCGGTCCGGGCGGCCCGGGTTCGCGATGTGGTGGAGAAGGCCGCGCGCGGCGAACAGCACTACCGCTGAGGCCCGGGGTCGGCGCCGTCGGGCCCACCGGGAGGCCGGTCAGTCGTCGCAGAGCTCGCACTCGCCGCCCAGCATCTGGGTGAAGTGGACCGGGCAGACAGCCGGGGACACCGCGTTGACCAGGGTCGGCTCGCTGGTTGCGGGAGGCGCGGCCAGCTGCTGGGACCCGATCAAGCGGCGGTCGATCGCCTCGATCAGCACGGTCAGGCTCAGGCTGCGACGCTCCGTCGAGGCCAGCGTCGTGGCGGGGATGCGGACGTGCGAGGTGGTGGCGTTGTCGAAGGCGTACGTCCAGCCGCTTTCGGCCCCCCACTGCTCCGCCTTGGGGGTAGGCAGGGCCACGCTCACTGCGTTGCGGTGGACGAAGGCGGCGATCGAGCCGCCGGACGCGGGGGAGAGCGAGACGTAGTCGTCCGGGACGATCGCGCTGGTCAGGTTGCGCTGGGCTCCGACCGCGGACACGAGGTCGCGCAGCGCCGGGTCGACC
>JBBQAB010000108.1:0-3589 GCA_038198385.1 Propionibacteriales bacterium | reverse complement strand
CCGGGCCCGCCGCTCGCCGACCGTCGCGCCGGGCAGCGGGACGGGCGGGTCGGTGACGATCCGGAAGGGCTCGCCCCCGGTGTGGTAGTCGGTGGTGGCGACACGGGCGGGATACATGGGTCCAGCCTCACGTACGGCCGCCGCCCCGCCACCCCGGGGGGAGGCGGCCGGCCCGGAGTGCGGAGCGGTTCCCGGCTCCTCAGCGAGCGGTGCGGTTCACTGCGGACGCGACAGCCTTCAGGGAGGCGGTGACGATGTTGGCGTCCATGCCCACACCCCAGGCCAGGACACTGTCCTCGCCCTCGCCCACCTCGCACTCGACGTAGGCCGCGGCGAGCGCGTCCCCACCGGCCGAGAGGGCGTGCTCGTGGTAGTCGAGCACCCGAACGCGGTAGCCGAGCGGGGAGATCGCGTCCACGAAGGCCGACACCGGGCCGTTGCCCTCCCCGGTCAGGACCCGCTCCTGGCCCCGGTCGGCGACCCGCGCGGTGACGGTGTCGTGCTGCCCGCTCGCGGAGGTGGCCGAGACACCGACCAGCGCGAGCGGGTTGTCCGGTGCCAGGTACTCGGCGGTGAAGATCTCCCACAGCCGGGACGGGCTGACCTCGCCGCCGTCGGCGTCGGTGTGGGTCTGTACTGCGCGGGAGAACTCGATCTGCAGGCGACGCGGCAGGTCGAGGTTGTGCTCGCTCTTCATGATGTAGGCGACGCCACCCTTGCCCGACTGCGAGTTGACCCGGATCACGGCCTCGTACGAGCGGCCCACGTCGTGCGGGTCGATGGGCAGGTAGGGCGCCTCCCAGGCGACCTCCCGGACGTTCACGCCCTCCGCGGCGGCCTGCTTGTCCAGGACCTCCAGCCCCTTCTTGATGGCGTCCTGGTGGGAGCCGGAGAAGGCGGTGTAGACCAGGTCTCCCGCGTACGGGTGGCGCGGGTGGACGGGCAGGTTGGTGCAGTACTCCACGGTGCGACGGATCTCGTCGATCTGGGAGAAGTCGATCTTGGGGTCGACGCCCTGGGAGAACAGGTTCATCCCCAGGGTGACCAGGTCCACGTTCCCGGTGCGCTCGCCGTGGCCGAACAGACAGCCCTCGACCCGGTCGGCGCCGGCCATCAACGCCAGCTCGGTGGCGGCGGTCGCGGTCCCCCGGTCGTTGTGCGGGTGCAGCGAGACGGCCGCGTGCTCGCGGTGGCGGACGTTGCGGCTGAACCACTCGATCTGGTCGGCGTAGACGTTGGGGGTCGACATCTCGACCGTGGCGGGCAGGTTCAGGATGATCTCGCGACCGGCCGCCGGCTGCCAGACGTCCATCACCGCGTTGCAGACCTCGACGGCGAACTCCATCTCGGTGCCGGTAAAGATCTCCGGGCTGTACTGGTAACCGAACTCGACGTCACCCAGGTACTGCTCGGCGTACTTCATCACGAGCTCGGTGCCGCGGGTGGCCAGGACGATGCACTCGGCCCGGTCGACGTTGAACACCACCCGTCGGAACAGCGGCGCCGTCGCGTTGTAGAGGTGGATCGTGGCCGCCTTGGATCCGACCAGAGACTCCGCGGTCCGGGCGATCAGGTCCTCGCGGGCCTGGGTCAGCACCGAGATGGTCACGTCGTCGGGGATACCCCGCTCGATCAGCTGCCGGACGAAGTCGAAGTCGGTCTGGCTCGCCGAGGGGAAACCGACCTCGATCTCCTTGTAGCCCATCGAGACGAGCAGGTCGAACATCTTGTGCTTACGGGTGGTCGTCATGGGGTCGATCAGGGCCTGGTTGCCGTCGCGCAGGTCGGTGGAAAGCCAGCGCGGGGCCTGGGTGATGGTCTGGGACGGCCACGTGCGGTCAGGCAGGTCGATCGGGGGGAAGGCCCGGTAGCGCTGGAACGGCATCGGGCTCGCCTGCTGGGTCGGCACGGCCTGGGGCCGGGTCCCGAACACGGCGACGGGGGAAGAGCTGGGAGGCACTGCGGTGGTGGACATTCGATTCCTCGCTGGGTGGTCAGGTGTGGGGACCGGACACGACCAACTCCGCAGCGAGGATACCGGCCCTAGTGGGCCCCGCTGCGGCAGCGAAGGAGGAGCAGCCCGGAACGGCGCTCGGTGCCAGCCATGGCGTCACGATAGCCCAGATGCTGCGGGCCGCCAAGCATCACCCCGGGTCCCCGAGGTCGATCGGAGCGAAAACCAGTGGCCCGTACGGAGTCGTCTGCGGGAGCGTGGTCCGATGCCGCTCCTCCGCGTCGACCTCGACCGTTCTGACCACGTCGCCGTTACCGTCGACCTCCGGAACGCCGCCCACGGGTGGACGACCCGGCCGGCTTCCCGGAGGTGGCGGCCGACCTCACCGGCTACCTCCGGCACGGCTGGGACCTGGAGCCCCGGCCCTACCTCCTCTACGGCCCCGATCTGGGCTCCGGGGACGCCGACGACGTGCTGGCCGGGCTGGTCGAGGTCACCGGCGCCATCAACGACGCCCGATGGGTGATCTGACGTACGAGGACGAGCGCTATGACGTCACTCGGCTCCAGGATCTTGAAACCGCAGGGCAACGTTGGGGCACCGGCTCGGGCTGCTGGTGAAGATCGAGATGATGCGCTGGCTGGCCGAGGCAGCCCCGCAGATGGAGGTCCTGGAGACCTGGAACCAGGTGGACAACACTCACATGGTCAGAGTGAACGAGGCGCTGGGCTACCGGCTGTCGGAGGTCTACGCCACCTACGAGCGCCGGCTGGAGCCTTGAGACCCTCCCCCGACGCTCAGAAGCCGAGGCGGTTCAGGTGCTTCGCGCTGCGCTGCCACTCCTTGAGCACCTTGACCCTCAGGTCGAGGTAGACCGGGGTGCCGAGCAGGGTCTCGATCTGGACCCGGGAGGTCGCGCCGATCTCGCGCAGCCGGCTGCCCCGGTGGCCGATGATGATCCCCTTCTGCGAGTCCCGCTCCACGATCATCGAGGCGAAGATATCGAGCAGCGGCTTGTCGGCGTCCCGGCCCTCCCGCAGGTTCATCTCCTCCACGACCACCGTGATCGAGTGCGGCAGCTCGTCGCGGACGCCCTCCAGGGCGGCCTCACGGATCAGCTCCGCGACCAGGATCTCCTCCGGCTCGTCGGTGATGTCACCGTCGGGGTAGAGCGCCGGACCTTCCGGCAGCAGGCTGACGAGCGTGTCGGCCAGCACGTCGAGCTGGTCGTCACCGACCGCCGACACGGGGATGATGTGGCTCCAGGTGATGCCGAGCTCGGTCTCCAGGGCCTGGATGGCCATCAGGTGCTCGGCCATCCGCTGCGGGGACACCAGGTCCGACTTGGTGGCGACGGCGACCAGCACCGGGCGCTTGGGCAGCAGCGAGATCTCCCGGACCAGATAGGTGTCGCCGGGCCCGATCCGCTCGTTGGCGGGCAGGCAGACCCCGACCACGTCGACCTCGGTCCAGGTGCCGCGGACCAGGTCGTTGAGCCGCTCCCCCAGCAGGGTGCGCGGCCGGTGCAGACCGGGGGTGTCGATCAGGACGAGCTGGGCGTCCGGCCGTTGCACGATCCCACGGATCGCGTGCCGGGTGGTCTGCGGCTTAGACGAGGCGATGGCGATCTTCTGG
>JBBQAB010000107.1:0-3882 GCA_038198385.1 Propionibacteriales bacterium | reverse complement strand
CCGATCACGGCCAAGCTGGTGGCGGACCTGTTCACCGCCGCCGGCGCCGACCGGCTGATGTCGGTCGACCTCCACTCCAGCCAGATCCAGGGCTTCTTCGACGGTCCGGTCGACCACCTGTGGGCCCTGCCCGTGCTGTCGGACTACATCCTGACCACGTACGACACGTCGGAGATGACCGTCGTGTCACCCGACGCCGGGCGCGTACGGCTCGCGGACATGTGGACCGACCGGCTCAACTGCCGGCTCGCCATCATCCACAAGCGACGCGACCCGAACGTGGCCAACACGGTCGCCGTGCACGAGGTCGTCGGCGACGTCGCGGGCAAGGTCTGTCTGCTGGTGGACGACATGATCGACACCGCCGGGACCATCTGTCAGGCGGCGGAGGCCCTGAAGGCGCGGGGGGCCAAGGCGGTCATCGTCGCCGCGACCCACGCCGTCCTCTCCGGACCCGCCGTGGAGCGGATGAAGGCCTCGGCGTTCGAGGAGGTCATCGTCACCAACACGCTGCCCATCCCCGAGGAGCGCCGCTTCGACTCGCTGACGGTCCTCTCGATCGCTCCGCTGATCGCCCGGGCGATCCGCGAGGTCTTCGAGGACGGCTCGGTCACCGGGCTGTTCGGCGGCCAGAGCTAGCCAGGGTTCAGAGCTAGCCAGGGTTCAGAGCTAGCCAGGGTTCAGAGCGAGCCAGGGTTCAGAGCGAGCCAGGGGTCGGCGCCAGTCGGGGGTCCGAGCTGGCCATGAGCTAGCCAGGGCCGCGCACCCGGCCCCCCGCCAGGAGCCCGATCCGGCTCGCAGGACGGTTTCCGCTCGTGGTCCGGCTGGGCTAAGGTGGTGCAGTTGCCTCGGCGAGGGTCGCAGACCGTTATCGACTGGGTCGGACGAACTGCGTTCACCTCACCTGGCGCCGGTCAAGACCGCCATCGAAAAATCGTAAGTTTTGAGGAGTTCGTTCGTGCCTGAGGTCAAGCTCACTGCCGAATTGCGTACCGAGTTCGGCAAGGGTGCCGCCCGCCGCATTCGCCGCGCCGACAAGATCCCCGCCGTCCTGTACGGCCACGGCACCGACCCGGTGCACATCACCCTTCCCGGCCACGAGACGCTGCTCGCGCTGCGCCAGGCCAACGCGCTGCTCTCGGTCACCGTGGACGGGGCGATCCAGCTCGCGCTGCCCAAGCAGGTCCAGCGCGACCCGCTGCGCCACAGCATCGAGCACGTCGTCCTGGTCCTGGTCCGCAGCGGCGAGAAGGTCACCGTGGACATCCCCCTGCTGTTCGAGGGCGAAGCCGCTCCCAACACGCTGGTCGTGGTGGACCACAACAGCCTCCCCATCGAGGCCGAAGCGACCCACATCCCGCAGCAGATCGTCATCTCCATCGAGGGCCTGGCCGCCGGCACGCAGATCACCGCGGCCGACGTCAAGCTCCCCGAGGGCTCCGGCCTGGGCATCGACCCGGAGACGCTCATCGTCAACGTCACCGGCGCCCCGACCGCCGAGCAGATCGAGGCTGAGCTCGCCGAGGCCGAGGCCGAGGCTGGCATCGAGCCGACCGTCAACGAGGACGCCGAGACCTCCGGCGAGGACGCCGAGACCTCCGGCGAAGGCGACGAGGCTTCGGCCGAGTCCAACGCGTAGTTCCTGACTGCACTGCATGCAGCACTGGCTGGTGGTCGGGCTCGGTAACCCGGGCCCGACCTACGCGTCTCACCGGCACAACGTCGGCTTCCACGTGGTCGAGCACCTCGCCCGCAGCCTTGACGCCCGGTTCGCCGTGGTCAAGGGACTGCGGGCCGAGGTCGCCGAGGCACGGATGGGCCCGCCCGGCGCCGAGGTCCCCCGGCTCGCCCTGGTGAAGTCCCGCGCCTACATGAACGAGACCGGCGGCCCGGTGTCGGGACTGCTGTCCTACTACAAGCTCGCCCCCGCCCAGATGATCGTGGTGCACGACGAGCTCGACATCGACCCCGGTCAGCTGCGGCTCAAGTTCGGGGGCGGTGACAACGGCCACAACGGTCTGAAGTCGATCCGCAAGTCGCTGGGCACCGGTGACTTCTTCCGCGTACGCGTCGGGGTCGGCCGGCCGCCCGGACGGCAGGACCCGGCAGACTTCCTCCTCAGCAACTTCCCCGCCGGTGCGCGGGAGGACCTCTCGGTCGAGGTGGCCCGGGCCGCCGACGCGGTCGAGTCCCTGGTCCGCGTGGGTCTGGAGCGCACCCAGAGCGCCTTCAACTCATGAGCCGCACCGTGACGACCGGCGGGGTTGCCCGAGACCGGCCGGGGGTGCGGGCGAGCGCCCGCCCGTCGCCGGCACGGAGGGGTCCGGTACCGGCCTGTAGGTTGTCCCGGTGACCCTGACGGGACTCGTCGACCTCTTCTGCACCGACCCCACCGTTTCCGCAACCATCGATGACGCACGCTCCCGGCGGCTGCCCGCCCTGGACGTGACCTCACCGCCGTCCATGCACCCCCTGGTCGCGGCGGCGCTCGCCGCCGCCGTGGACCGCGGCGGCTCCGGACGGCCCGTGCTGATGGTGACCTCCACGTACCGGGAGGCCGAGGACGTGACCTCGGCCCTGCAGTCGCTGGTCCCCCCGGACTCGGTGGCCTACTACCCGGCCTGGGAGACCCTCCCGCACGAGCGGCTCAGCCCGCGCTCCGACACGGTGGGGCGTCGGCTGGCCGTGCTGCACCGCCTCTCCGGTCGCGACGAGCTGCCCCCGCCCCGGATCATCGTGGCCCCGGTCCGCAGCGTGCTGCAGCCGCAGGTCAAGGGGCTGAGCGACCTCGAGCCCGTACGCCTGCGCGTGGGGGAGGACCGCGACCTCGGTGAGCTCACCCACGCCCTGGTCAACGCGGCCTATGTCCGGGTCGACCTCGTCGAGCGGCGCGGAGAGTTCGCGGTCCGCGGCGGCATCGTCGACGTGTTCCCCCCGACCGAGGAGCATCCCGTCCGGATCGACTTCTTCGGCGACACCGTCGAGGAGATCCGCTACTTCGCGGTGGCCGACCAGCGCTCCAGCGACCTGACCCTCAACGAGATCCTCGCCTCGCCCTGCCGTGAGCTGCTGCTCACCCCCGAGGTGCGGGCCCGGGCGGCTGCGCTGGCCGAGCAGCACCCCGAGCTCGTGGAGATGCTGGACAAGATCGCGCAGGGTCACGCGGTCGACGGCATGGAGGCCCTCTCGCCCGCGCTGGTGGACGGGATGGAGCTGCTGGTCGACCTGCTGCCCGCCGACACCCACGTCCTGGTCTGCGACCCCGAGCTGGTCCGGGGCCGCGCCGTGGACCTGGTGAAGACCAGCGAGGAGTTCCTGCACGCCTCCTGGGCCGCGGCCGCCGGGGGCGGGCAGGCCCCGATCGACCTGGGCGCCTCCTCCTACCAGGGGCTGGCCGACGTCCGGGCCGCCGCCCTCGCCCGTGGCCTCGCCTGGTGGACCCTCTCGCCCTTCAGCATCGGCGGCGACATCGTCGCGGAGCCCGTCCGGACCGCCGACGGCGAGCTCGTCGACCTCAGCACGCACGTCCACAGCGCCAGCGTGACCTCCCGTACGGTCACCGGCCACGCGGCCGAGAGCTACCGCGGCGACACCCAGGGGGCGATGGACGACATCGCCCGCCGGGTCCGCGAGGGTTGGCGGGTCGTGCTGATGGCCGAGGGCCAGGGCATCAGCAAGCGGATGGCCGAGATGCTGGCCGAGATCGACCTGCCCGTACGGATGCTCGCCGATCTGGCCGAACCCCCCGCGGAGGGCTTCGCCACGGTGGTCACCGGCGAGCTGTCCCACGGCTTCGTAGCCGACGACGTACGGCTGGCCCTGTTCACCGCCGCCGACCTGTCCGGGCAGCGCAACGCCGCGGACAAGTCGAGCCGCAAGATG
>JBBQAB010000106.1:0-11054 GCA_038198385.1 Propionibacteriales bacterium | reverse complement strand
CCGGACGGACCCCGCAGAGCATTCATCCACTTCCTGACGCCAACGCAATGCCCACCGATCATCGATCTCCGAGACCATCAGACGGCCCCATCGGCGCTTGACCCGCCCTCAGAACCTCCCCTTGTTCAGGAGTCTCCTAGGTCGTGTACGACGCGCTCGAGCTCGCGTGCCCGCCGCTGCATGACGGCATCGATGCGCCGCTCACCCTCGACGGTCAGCTGCACGACGACCAGCCGCCAGTCCTGTGCCCTTCTGCTGGGGCTGACCAGGACCTGGCGCGGCAGCCCGCCGTCATCGTGTTGCGGTCGACTGGTGCACCCCCACCTGCTCCGCCAGCGCCGTGGTCGACAGCGTCCCGGTGCTGTGCAGGACCACCAGCGTGCGGTACTGCGGCAACGTCAGCAGGTCGTCCAGGGATCGGGCACCACCGCGCCGCAGTCCACTCAGCTGTGACACTTGGGTGTAACCCGTCCGTCATCGGATTCCGGCCGCGCGTACGGCGACGACTCGAGCCGACGGGCTGGTTCGGTCGCAATACTCGTGAAGTGATCCAGACGGCCTCTACCTGGCGTCTGACTGCCTCAACACGGGACCCGCCGCGTTCCGAAGCCGCAACGTCAGTTCAGCGTGAGCCGGGCGGTCCGCAACACGTCGTGTTCACTACTTGCTCATGTCGTGGCCGAGGAGTAGGAAAAGGTGAGGTAGAACGCTGCGTCGGCCAACCGGCCGGGCAGGCTCCGGCCGGAGGGGACCCGCTATGACCACCGATACCCCGACCCAGACCCAGACCGACGAACCCCAGCTCAAGCGACATATCGGCATCGTGGGGTTGCTCTTCGCGAGCGTCGGCTCGATCATCGGGTCGGGCTGGCTGTTCGGCGCCCTGAACGCCTCTAGGGAGGCCGGGCCCGCGGCCGTGATCTCGTGGGCCCTCGGCGCCGTGATGGTCCTGGCTATCGCGCTGGTGTACGCCGAGCTGGGTGTGATGTTCCCGCTGTCGGGCGGTGTGATCCGTTACCCACACCTGGCGTTCGGCTCCTTCGCCAGCTACACGACCGGATGGATCACGTGGGTGGGCGCCAGCACGACTGCGCCGATCGAGGTGTTGGCGGCGCTGCAGTACGCCACCAAGTACGCCCCTTTCACCGTCGAGGCGGACGCTGGCGGCCAGACAGTCCATACCCTGACCACGCTGGGCTACATCGCCGCTGTGGTGTTGATGGCCGTGTTCGTCGTGATCAACTACTTCGGCATCCGCTGGTTCGCGCGCATCAACAACGCGCTGGTGTGGTGGAAGCTGTTCGTCATCGTGCTGGTCATCGCGGCGTTCTTCGTCGCCGCCTTCCACGGAGAGAACTTCAGCGCGCACGGCTTCAAGCCGCAGGGCTGGCACGGCGTGTTCAGCGCGATCGCCACCTCGGGGATCGTCTTCTCCTATCTCGGCTTCCGCCAGGGCGTCGAGCTGGCCGGGGAGACCGACAACCCCAAGCGCAACGTTCCCATCGCGGTCATCGGCTCGGTGCTGATCACTGCGGTCCTCTACATCGCCCTGCAGGTTGCCTTCATCGGGGCCCTGGACCCCAGCTTGCTGAAGGGGTCGGACGCCTGGGCCAGCTTGAACTTCGAGAACAGCTTCGGGCCGCTGGCGGCCTTGGCCACCGCTCTCGGCCTGGGCTGGCTGGCCGTGCTGCTCTACATCGACGCGATCATCTCACCCGGTGACACCGGGCTGATCTACACCACCTTGACCTCCCGGCTGTCCTACGCCATGGCCCGGAACGGCAACGCCCCGCAGCGTCTGGCGAAGACGACCGACCGGGGGGTGCCACTGTTCAGCCTGATCGTCACCTTCGTGGTGGGCCTGATAGTCTTCCTGCCGTTTCCCAGCTGGCAGCAGCTGGTCGGTTTCATCACCTCGGCTACGGTTCTCTCTTTTGCATCTGGTCCGTTGGTGCTCGCCGCACTGCGCAAGCAGGTCCCGGACCAGCCACGGCCGTTCCGCCTGCCCGGTGGTCACATCATTCCGCTACTGGCGTTCTGGGCCTCCAACCTGATTGTCTACTGGTCCGGTTGGCTGACCGGTTGGAAGCTCTACGTCGCGGTGCTGCTGGGGTTCGTGCTGTTGGCCGTCTTCAAGCTGTTCGGCGGGGTCCGACAAGGTGCGTTCCACTTCCGGCAGGGCTTCTCCTGGTTGTTCCCGTGGCTGGGTGGGCTGGCGCTCATCTCCTACCTCGGCAACTTTCCGGAGAAGTCCGCCGGGGCAGGCAACCTGGGCGTACTCAACTTCGAGTGGTCGGCACTGCTCCTGGCTGTCCTGTCGGTGCTCGTCTACGTCATCGCCAACAAGGTCTGCCTCAGCCCCGAGGCCGCCCAGGAGCACATCGAGCAGGCCAAACAGGAGGCGGCCGTCGAGGAGGAGGAGCTCGGTACGGCGCCGTGACTGGGCCGGTCGGGACAATTCCTGCCACGGTGAGCTGAGCACGGGCCTGGTCGCTCGCTGCTCAGCGGCTGAGTCGGATCGCTGTCGTGGGGTCGGACCTGGCCGAGTGGCCGTCGATCCCTGTTTCAGGCTGCTGGCTTCGCCAGCGCGGTGATCGCGGCCATCAGCACCGCCAGCGTTCCGTAGGCGACTTTACGGGTGATGCCCTGCGAGGTGCGCAGGGCCAGGACCGCCTGCAGGGCGTAGTAGGCAGCGAAGGCGCGGGAGGCGACCGCGACGATGCTGTAGGTCGGGACCGTCGCGGCCAGAACGATAGCGGCAGTTCCGCTGACCAGGTAGGGCCGCGGACCACGCATCCAGCCCGAAAGCCCGCGCAGGTTGCCTTCTGCAGCGGCGGTGTCGGCGATAGCGGCGCTCAACTGGCTGAGGACGGCCGACAGGACCAGCGGCAGCGCCAGCCAGGGCGCCACCCGAGCGGTGATGTCGAGCAGGGTGGTGTCGGACCCCGCAGCCGTGCCGAGCCCCATGAGCGGGGTGGCCACGGCCACGAACCCGAAGTAGATCGAGGCGGCTACGAGCTGAGCGACCCGGGAGGCCCAGACCCGGGTCTCGGCGTCAAACTCGTCGCCGAGATAGCGAACAGTCTCAAATCCCTGCACCGTGATGACGATCCCGCCGAGCACGAGCAGCACGCCCCCCAGGTCGGTAACCGGGACCGGCGGCAGTCTCAGCTCGTGAGCGAGCAGTGCTCGCCCGTCCTCGACCGCAAGCGTGACACCCAGGACTGTCGTCAGCGCCAGCACCGCGACGACGCTGACCCGGTCCAGCCGGTCCAGCCCGGCGAAGCCGCGCACCACGCCGATCGCGACGATCAAGACGACGGCGGCGCAGGCGATGATCCGTTCGCTCAGCTGCCCGCTGCCGCCAGTCGCGAAGGCCACGACGTACTGCGCCATGATCCGCAGGTACAGGGCGACCGAGATGACGTACGCGACCACGATGACCCCGTCGGCCGAGCGGTCGATTCGACGGCTGAGGCTATCCAGCTCCCCGGCTGCGGCCAGCGGCTCGACCGCGCGCACGCAATGACGGATCGCCGTACCGACCAGCCATGCGACCGCACACACCCCGGCCGCTCCAAGCACCGACACGGGTCCGAGAGTGCGTTCCAGCACCGGCACGATGATGAGGAGACCTGAACCCAGTATCGAAGCCAGCGGGGTCACCAGCGCCCTCAGGACCCGGCCGGGGCCCGGTACGCTCTCGGACCGGGCCATGGACCATTCGACCACGTCACGCGGGTGGCCGCCCTCAGGGCGGCTGGTGAACCGGTGCGGCCGCTCGACTCGCGGCGCTCTTGGGCTGAGCGAGGTCTCTGAGCAGGGGTCGGCAGGGCTCCAGCATCCTCGGCTACCTGACCGCGGTGAGCCGCCCCCGGGAGACGGCGACCCAGGCGGTGACGACGGCAGCGGGGTGGACCACCTGGGGAAGCGGATCTTCCCGGACGGTGTCGGCGGGCGGTCGGTCAGCGAGCCTGCGCCGCATCCCACTGGACCCGATCGAGGTATCCGCCCGACACGTTGGAACGCCGACTGCTTGCGGGAGCCACCGACGCCTGGTGGAGGAGGATTCCCCGCTCTCAGGGGGTGGTGCTCCCCGGGGCGGTGTCTCACTGGGTGCGACGCCTGACCCACCGCAACTGTCCGTCGGCAGCATGGAGGTATGCCTGTTCCCCTGACGGATTTTGCTCTTACCCTGCTCTCGGCCCTGGCTGTGGTGCTGGCGGTCATCGTCGCGGCCCACGTCGTGGTCAGGATCCTGACCCGACGCTGGCCCCCGGCGGTTGGTCTCAACCAGCACGCCCGGATTCCGTTCCGCCTGTTCCTGCTTGTCCTGGTCGTCGGCGAGGTGGTCGGGACGGCCCGCCCCGATCCGGTCAGCGTGACCTTCTGGTCCGGGGTCGAGCTGGCCCTGCGGCTGGCGACGATCGGCACCGGGGCCTGGCTGCTCGGCGCGGTCCTGCTCTTCCTGGAGGACCTGGGACTGCGGCGGTACCACACCGACACGGCGGACAACCGAAACGCGCGGCGGCTCCGCACCCAGGTGCTGGTGATCCGCCGGCTCACGGTCGCGCTCGTCGTGGCGGTAGCCCTTGGCGCCGGTCTGCTCAGCTTCCCCGGCGTTCGGGCGGTGGGCGCGAGCCTGCTCGCCTCCGCTGGTCTGGTCAGCGTGGTGGCGGCGGTGGCGGCCCAGTCCACCCTCGCCAACCTTTTCGCCGGGGTGCAGCTGGCGTTCAGCGACGCGATCCGGCTGGAGGACGTGGTCGTGGTCGACGGGCAGTGGGGTCGGATTGAGGAGCTGACCCTGATCTACGTCGTCGTCCACCTCTGGGACGACCGGCGGCTTGTCCTGCCGTCGACCTACTTCACCAGCCAGCCGTTCGAGAACTGGACCCGCCGCGACTCCGAGCTGCTCGGCGTGATCGAGGTGGACCTGGACTGGCGGGTCGACGTCGCCGCCCTTCGGATCCGGCTGGCCGAGATCGTCGCGGCGAGCGACCTGTGGGACGGCCGGAACCAGGTCCTGCAGGTGACCGACGCGGTCGGCGGGCTGGTCCGCGTCCGCGCCCTGGTCACCGCGGTCGACGCCCCGACCCTGTTCGACCTGCGGTGCCACGTCCGGGAGCAGATCGTCGCGTGGGCTCGCGCGCACGCCGACGCCGGAGCCCTGCCGCGCCAGCGGGTGGAGCTCATCGGCCCGGAGGCGGTCCCGGAGGCCTGACCGGTCCACCCGTGGCCGTCGGGTCGGGAGCGGATCGCGTCCCCCAGCTCCAGCCCGCCTCGACCGGCTGGCCCGCCGGGACGATCTCTGGCAATATAGACGGATGTCTATTTCTGCGCTGGCCCCGGATGTGGCGGTCGCCTGCTGCACACCGCTCACGCGCCAGCCGCTGACGCCGTCCCAGGCGGAGCAGGTCGCGCCCACCCTCAAGGCCCTGGCCGACCCCGTACGCCTCCGCCTGCTGTCCCTCGTCGCGTCCCACGCCGGCGGGGAGGCCTGCGTCTGCGACCTGACCGACGCCTTCGACCTCTCGCAGCCGACCATCAGCCACCACCTCAAGGTGCTGCACGAGGCCGGGCTGCTGGAGCGGAGCAAGCGGGGCGTCTGGGTCTACTACCGGGCCCGGCTGGAGGCCCTCGCCGCCCTTGCTGCCCTGATCACCCCGAGCACGGTCGGCCGCCCGGGACAGGCGTGCCCGTGAGCACGCCGGTGACCGAGGTCGTGCACGAGCGGGCGGTCCAGGGTCGGCTCTCGACGGTGGACCGTTTCCTCCCGGTCTGGATCCTGGCCGCGATGGCGCTGGGTCTGGCCCTGGGACGGCTGGTGCCGGGGATCTCTGGTGTCCTGGACGCCGTGAAGATCGGGTCGGTCTCGCTCCCGATCGCGATCGGGTTGCTGGTGATGATGTACCCGGTGCTGGCCAAGGTCCGCTACCGCGAGACCGGGCAGGTGCTCGCCGACCGCCGGCTGCTGGTCACCTCGCTGGTCATCAACTGGGTGGTGGCGCCGGCCTTCATGTTCGCGCTGGCCTGGATCTTCCTGCCCGACCTGCCCGAGTACCGCACAGGTCTGATCATCGTCGGGCTCGCGCGCTGCATCGCGATGGTCCTGATCTGGAACGACCTGGCCTGCGGGGACCGCGAGGCGGCTGCCGTGCTGGTGGCCATCAACTCGGTGTTCCAGGTTGTGGCCTTCGGTGCCCTCGGCTGGTTCTACCTGCAGGTCCTGCCGTCCTGGCTGGGACTGCCGACCACGCCGGCGGGCTTCTCGGTCTGGGCGATCACGGCGAGCGTCCTGGTGTTCCTGGGCATCCCGCTGCTGGCCGGGTTCGCAACCCGGAGCCTGGGGGAGCGGATCAAGGGACGGGCCTACTACGAGGAACGCGTGCTGCCCCGGATCGGGCCGTTCGCGCTCTACGGTCTCCTCTTCACCATTGTCGTGCTGTTCGCCCAGCAGGGCGACACGAAACTCTCCGAGCCGGGGCAGGTGGCCCGGATCGCGCTCCCGCTGCTGGTCTACTTCGCGGTCATCTTCACCGCCAGCCTGCTGGTCGGGCGGGCCCTGAAACTGGGCTACGCCCGGGCCACGACGCTGGCCTTCACCGCCGCGGGCAACAACTTCGAGCTCGCCATCGCTGTCACGATCGCCACCTTCGGGGTGACCTCCGGTCAGGCCCTGGCCGGGGTCGTCGGTCCGCTGATCGAGGTCCCGGCCCTGGTCGGGCTGGTCTACGTCTCGCTGTGGGCCCGCCGGCATCTGTTTCCCGAGCCCACCCCCGCGGCAGTCACCTCGGCCGCACCCGTCTCCGGAGGCTTGTCATGACCGATCGTCCGAGCGTGCTCTTCGTCTGCGTCCACAACGCCGGCCGCTCCCAGATGGCGGCGGCCTTCTTGGCCCATCTCTCCGCCGGGGCGGTCGAGGTCCGCTCGGCGGGGTCCGCCCCGGGCGACCAGGTCAACCCGGCCGCGGTGGCCGCGATGGCTGAGGTCGGCATCGACATCGCCGCCGAGCACCCCAAGATCCTCACCGACGCCGCCGTCCTTACCTCCGACGTCGTCGTCACCATGGGGTGTGGCGACACCTGCCCGTTCTACCCGGGCAAGCGCTACGAGGACTGGGTCCTCGAGGACCCGGCGGGCCAGGGTCTGGACGCCGTTCGCCCGATCCGTGACGAGATCCGCCGCCGGGTCGAGGGCCTGATCGCCGAACTGGTGCCCGGCCACGTCTGAGGAGAGGTCCTGCCGACCACTGCTCGCCCGGGCCGGACGGAGCCGGTGACCGTCCTCGCGGCCGGGCGGGTGGTCACCGGGGCGGAGGTGCTGACGCCGGGCTGGGTTGATCTCGAGGCCGGCGTGGTCGTCGCGGTCGGTGCGGGCCGGCCGCGCCGGGTCGACCTCGACCGGCCCGAGGGCCTGCTGGTCCCGGGGTTCGTCGACCTGCATGTGCACGGCGGGGGTGGCGGGTCGTTCACCGACGGTGACCCCGACTCTGCGCTCCTGGCCGTCCAGACCCACCGTCGGCACGGGACGACCACGACCCTGGCCAGCCTGGTCAGTGCCGCTCCCGACCGGCTGGCCCGACAGGTCGAGCTGCTGCGCGATCTCTGGCAGGACGGGCTGGTGGCCGGCATCCATCTGGAGGGCCCCTGGATCAGCGACCGGCGCTGCGGGGCGCACGACCCGGCCGTGCTCCGGGACCCCGACCCTGCCGAGGTGGCCAGCCTGCTCGACCTCGGGGACGGAGCGGTCCGGATGGTCACCGTGGCCCCCGAACGGACCGGCGGGCTGGCCGCGGTCGCGCAGGTGGTGGAATCCGGCGCGCTCGCGGCGGTCGGCCACACCGACGCCGACTACGAGACGGCGGTGGCCGCCGTCGCGGCCGGAGCGCGGGTCGGCACCCACCTGTTCAACGCGATGCGGCCGCTCCACCACCGCCGTCCGGGGCCCGTCGTGGCCCTGCTCGAGGACCCGCGGGTGACGCTGGAGCTGGTGGCCGACGGGATCCACCTGCATCCGGCGCTCTACCGCCAGACCAGTGCCGCGGTCGGCCCGGACCGGATCGCTCTGGTCACCGACGCCATGGCCGCAGCCGCCCTCGGTGATGGGAGCTACCGGCTGGGCGGGCAGGCGGTCGAGGTCCGCCAGGGCGTCGCCCGGCTGGTGGGGACGGACACCATCGCGGGTGGTACGACCACGATGGACGTGCTCTTCCGGCATGCCGTCACGGCGCTCGCACCCCATACGCGCGAGCCGGGGAGCCCGGTGGTGTGCACGGACGCGGACCTGCTCCGAGCCGTACGGCAGACCGCGGCCAACCCGGCAGCCCGGCTCGGCCGCGCCGACGTCGGTTGGCTCGAGGCGGGACGGCGTGGAGACCTGGTTGTGCTGGACGCCGAGCTGCAGGTGGTGGAGGTCTGGCAGGGGGGACGGGTCGTCCCGCCGGCGGCCTGACCGGGCTGGACCGGGCCGCATCAGGAGGTCCGGCTCGGTGCCGTCGGGAAGTTGCGGAAACTCCCCTCCAGCGGCGGCGCCGCGGTTAGTATGACTCCGACAAGCAAAACTTCAGGTGACGGATTTTTCTCGACGACGTCACCCAGGGGCCTCCTCGGAGGTCTGCTTGGCCTCGGGGGCGTGCGGTCGCGGCACCCCCGGGTGCGACGCCCGCGCCGGTGACCGGTGCATCCGCCCGGTCATGAGCTGCTGAGGCTGGGTCGTGACCACAGCCTTGCCGTGCTGGTGAGGAGGCCGCATTCGTGCTGGCTCTGGTGGTCGACGACGAGCCCGACGTGGCTGACCTGCTGGCCCATCATCTGATGGCCCTGGACTTCACGGTGAGTATCGTCGGCAGCGGGGAGGCAGCTCTGGCGCTCAGCCCCGACGGGCCGTGGGACCTGGCCGTGGTCGACCTGATCCTGCCCGGGATGGGCGGGGCTGAGCTCATCCGTCGGCTGCAGGAGAGCTCGCCGGGCCACGTCCCCGTGATCGCCACCAGCGTGCTCGGGCGCCTGGAGCTGGGTCGGGTCGACGCCGACGCCGTGCTGCCCAAGCCGTTCCGTGGAGCCGAAGTTGGCCGTGCGGTCCGTCACGCACGGGCGGCGCTGCGATGAGCGAGGCGCCGTTGACGGTCCTGATCGCCGACGACGAGGCCGACATCCGCGACTTCGTCACCATCAAGCTGGAGCGGGCCGACATCCGGGTCCTGACCGCGGCCGACGGGGTCGAGGCCCTCGCCGTCCTGGCCACGGGTGAGGCCCATCTGGCGGTGCTGGACGTCATGATGCCCGGGATGAGCGGCATCGACGTGGTCCGCGAGACCCGTAACAACGCGGGACCGTCCCAGAACATCCCGCTGATCCTGCTGACCTCCAAGGCCCAGGAGGCCGACGTCGAGCTGGGCTTCAGCGTCGGGGCGACCGACTACGTGACCAAGCCGTTCAGCCCCCAGGAGCTCCTGCTGCGGATCAACGCCATCATGGCGAGGACCCGGTGACCCATCTCATCCTGGTCGTGACCGTCCTGGTCGCGGTGGTCTGCCTCGGGCTGATCACGACGGTGGTCGTGAGCCGGCTGGCCGGGGTCCGCCGGACCGCCCGGTCGCAGCGGATCGCTGCCCCGGCGCGAGCCCAGGTGCTGGAGCTGGTCGCGGGCGGGCCCGACGAGATCGCCGCGGCCAAAGCCAGCCTGCTGACCCTGCCGGCGCGGGAGTGGGCGTGCGCGAGCCGATGGTCGTCGGCTTCATGACCCGGCTGCAGGGGGAGCCCCACGCTCACGCGACGTGGTGATGGCGGTGGGAGGCCTGGACGTGGACTCGATCGGGGAGGACTTCGAGCTCGTGATGCGCATCCACCGCTGGATGATGGACCGCCGCCAGAGCTATCGGGTGGAGTTCATCGGTGAGCCGGTCAGCTGGAACGAGGTCCCGGCCACCCTCGGCGTGCTCCGCAGCCAGCGGCGCCGGTGGCACCGTGGTCTGTGGGAGGTCTTGTGGAAGTACCGCGCCATGGCGGGTAACCCCCGCTACGGCCGGGTCGGGATGGTCGCGGTGCCTACTGGCTGTTCGAGCTGGTGGCCCCCCTGCTCGAGCTGTTCGGCGTCCTCATCGTCCCGGTCGGGATCGCGGTCGGCGTGGTCGACGTGCCGTACGCCGCGCTCTTCCTGCTGCTGGCGTACGGCTACGCCATCCTGGTCAGCTGCGCCGCGATCACGGTGGACGAGATCTACTTCCGGCGCTACCGGCGCTGGAGCGACCTGCGGGGGCTGCTGGCCGCGGTCGTCTGGGAGAACTTCGGCTATCGCCAGCTGACCGCGCTGTGGCGGCTGCAGGGGTGGTGGGCCGCCCTCCGCGGCCAACAACAGGTCTGGGGGACCATGACACGACAAGGATTCACCAGCTGATGCTGCACGTCACGCCCCATCCGCCCCGTCCGTCCCGCTCGGCCCGGGCCGAAATCCGGTCGGTGATCCGGTCCACGGCGTTCGCGCTCGCCCTCTTGCTGGTGACCGGCGTCGGCTCCCTGCTGTTGGGCTATCAGCAGCTGGAGCTATTCGCGCAGACCCTGAGCCCGTCGCAGGCGTCCAACACCATGGTGCTGGAGGCCATGGTCAACGCCGAGTCCGGGATCCGCGGCTACCACCTCACCGGCAACCAGACCTTCCTGCAGCCGTACACCGGGGCCCGGGCCCCCCTGGCTCAGGGCCAGGCCGACCTCGAGCGGCTCCTCGGACAGGACCCGGAGGTGGCCAGCCTGGTCGCCGAGCAGCACGACACCGTGCAGCAGTGGCTGACCGGCTATGCGGAGCCGGCGGCCGCGGCGCCGGGCAACCGTCCCATCGACACCCGGGCCGAGGGGGCGGCCAAGGAGATCTTCGACCACTTCCGGCTCGTGAACGACCGGTTGTCCAGCGTTCTGACGGAGCGGCGGGCGCAGGCCCAGAGGCGGTCGAGCCGGGTCGTCGACCTCGGCATCCTCGGGCTGCTGGGGACCGCGCTGGCCGCCGCCACCATGGGGCTGCGGCCGGCCTTCCGGGCTTTCCGGACCATCTCGCCGCCGCTG
>JBBQAB010000105.1:0-2491 GCA_038198385.1 Propionibacteriales bacterium | reverse complement strand
GAAGCCCTGCTTCTCGGCCTGGGTGGCCAGGGTGCCGATCACGTCGTCGGCCTCGAAGCCCTCCTTGTCCAGGTAGGCCACGTTCAGGGCCTTGAGCACCTCCTTGACCAGGTCCAGCTGCCCCTTGAACTCACTGGGGGTCGCGGACCGGGTCGCCTTGTACTCCGGGTAGAGCTCGGCGCGGAAGGTCTGCCGGGAGATGTCGAAGGCCACCCCCAGGTGGGTGGGCGCCTCGTCACGGAGGACGTTGATCAGCATCGAGGTGAAGCCGAACACTCCGTTGGTGTGCTGCCCGGTCTGGGTGGAGAAGTTCTCCACCGGCAGCGCGTGGAACGCCCGGTAGGCGACCGAGTGCCCGTCGATCAGCAGCAGCTTGGGTCGCTGCGGGCTCGGGGCCGCGGTGGGCTTGGCTGTACGGGAGGTCACCACGGACCGACTCTATCTGCGCCCACTGACACCGCTACGACCCGCGACCCGACCTCAGACCCCACCGCCGCGGAGCCTGGCTCCTACACTCCCGTCATGCCGCTCACCGCCTCCGCCGACCTGGTCACCTGGTATGCCGGTCTCTCCAGCGCCCTGGACACCCGGATGGGTCTGGAGCTGCTCGAGCTCAGCCCGGAGCGGGTGGTCGGGAGGATGCCGGTCGAGGGCAACACCCAGCCGGTCGGCCTGTGGCACGGCGGGGCCTCGTGCGTGCTCGCCGAGACGCTGGCCTCGCTCGGCTCGGCCGCCCACGCCCGGCCCGACCGGGGGGCGGTGGGGGTGGACCTGAACGCCACCCACCACCGGCCCGCGATCGCCGGCTGGGTGACCGGGACGGCCACCGCCATCCGGCTCGGGCGCACCACGACAAGCTACGAGATCGTCCTGGTCGACGACGCGGGGTCCCGGGTCTGCACCGCGCGGCTGACCTGCCAGCTGGTGCCGCTACGACCGTAGAACCTCCGCCAAGATCAACACTCCTATAACACTCTTGCGGTTTCATGGGTCAGAAGCGCACAAGAAGCGACGTCGGCGGGTTAGCATCGGCGCGTTAAGAGTCTGTTCAGGAACCGATGGATGCTCCGCAGCGGTAACCCGACGGACACACCCTTTAACCGCGGGGTCACAACCCCGCGTCAGGCTGCTCGACACCAGGATCCGCGTGCCCCCAGCGCAGCGTCTTCCGTCCCCTGGTCGGACGACACGATCGTAAGGACCGCTTCGGCGGTCACCGCCCGTCTTTGCCGGTTCTCAGGTGGCACCGACGGGACGAACCCGGCGCTCGCACCGTGCGTGGGCCGGCTGTCCTTGAGGAGGAGTTTTGCAAGCACGATCTCTTACCCGCATTGTTGCGGTCGGGGCGGTCACGGCGCTCGCGCTGTCCGGCTGCGCCAACAACAGCACCGGGGGCGGAACCGCCGGCGGCTCCGGCAACAAGAACCTGGTCGTTTCGACCGACCTGCCTCTGCAGGGCTCGAGCGCCACCCAGTCCAACGACACCAACAAGCTGATCGCGCTCTACCTGGACCAGGTCGGCAACAAGGCCGGTGACTACAGCATCACCCTCAAGCCCTACGACGACGCCACCGCCGCCAAGGGCGCCTGGGACGACGCGGCCTGCGCCAAGAACGCGACCGACCACGTGGCCAACACCAACGAGGTCGCCGTGATGGGGACCTTCAACTCGGGCTGCGCCAAGATCGAGGTGCCGACGCTGAACCGCGACACCACCGGCCCGCTGCTGATGGTCTCGCACGCCAACACCAACCCCGGTCTGACCAAGACCTGGGAGACCGGCGAGCCCGAGAAGTACTACCCCTCGGGCAAGCGCAACTACGCCCGCGTCGTCACCACCGACGACTACCAGGGCAACGCGGCGGCGGCCTTCGCCAGCGCCGACCTGAAGGTCAAGAAGTGCTTCGTGCTCAACGACAACCAGACCTACGGTCTGGGTGTGGCCCGGGCCTTCTCCGATGCGGCGAAGAAGACCGGCATCGAGATCGTCGGCGAGCAGGCGTGGGACGTCAAGCAGCCGAACTACACCGCGCTCTTCCAGGCGGTCAAGGCCTCCGGAGCCGACTGCGTCTACCTCGGCGGGATCTACGACAACAACGGTGGCCAGCTGGTCAAGGACAAGGTCGCCGTCCTCGGTGACAACAGCCAGGTCAAGCTCCTCGGCCCCGACGGCTTCACCGGGTACCAGGACCTGCTCAAGCTGCCCCAGGCCGAGGGTCTGTACCTGACCTTCGCCGGTCTGACCACCGACCAGCTGATCGCCGCCGGCGGTCCGCCGGCCAAGCTGATCGAGGCGTTCAAGGCGAAGTACGGTGCCGCCCCGACCGGTAACTACCCGCTGTACGGCGTGGCCGCGATGCAGGTCATCCTGGCCGCCATCGCCAAGTCCGACGGCACCCGGGCCGGCGTGACCAACGCCGTCCTGAGCGGTGAGGGCATCACGATCCCCAAGGCCGAGTCGGTCACGGGCAAGGAGATCAAGATCGACCCG
>JBBQAB010000104.1:0-4411 GCA_038198385.1 Propionibacteriales bacterium | reverse complement strand
GGCGAGGCCATGGGAACTCCTGTGGTGACGGTGGTTGTGGTGAGGCACGACCTCACGGGCGGGGGGACCCCCCTCACGGGCGGGGGCCCAGGGTTCGGGTCGAGACGGGCCGCAGACCGTCCCGACCCCGACCCGGGGCGGGACCTACGCGCGACCCATCTCGCGCATCTCGGAGGTCTCGATGATGTCGCCGGTGCGGATGTCGGAGTAGTTCGACATTGTCATACCGCACTCGAAGCCCTCGCGGACCTCGGTCGCGTCATCCTTCTCGCGTCGCAGCGACCCGATGGTGCTGTCGGCGATGACGACGCCCTCACGGAGCAGCCGCGCCTTGGAGTTGCGACGGATGGTCCCGTTGATGACCATGCAGCCCGCGATGATGCCGGCGCGGGACGAACGGAAGATCTCGCGGATCTCCGCCTGCCCGAGCTGGACCTCTTCGTAGATGGGCTTGAGCATGCCCTTGAGGGCCGCCTCGATCTCGTCGATCGCGGCGTAGATGACCGAGTAGTACCGGATGTCGACACCCTCGCGGTCCGCCATCTCCGTCGCCTTGCCTTGAGGCCGGACGTTGAAGCCGACGATGACCGCGTTCGAGGCCGCCGCGAGGCTGACGTTGGTCTCGGTGATGGCACCGACGCCACGGTCGATGACCCGCAGGCTGACCTCGTCGCCGACGTCGATCTTGGCCAGGGCGTCCTCCAGGGCCTCGACCGAGCCAGCGCCGTCGCCCTTGAGGATGAGCCGCAGCTCCTGGGTCTCACCCTTCTCGAGCTGGTCGAACAGCTGGTCGAGCGTCTTGCGACGCGTACCGGCCGCCTGAGCCGCCATCCGCAGCCGGGCGCCACGCCGCTCGGCGATCTGACGGGCCATCCGGTCGTCGTCGACGACCAGGAAGCTGTCGCCCGCCCCGGGGACGGCCGTGAGGCCGAGCACCTGGACCGGGAACGACGGCGGCGCCTCGGTGACGTTGTTGCCATGGTCGTCGAGCAGCGCCCGCACCCGGCCGTAGCCGGTACCGGCCACGATCGAGTCGCCGACGTGCAGCGTCCCGCGCTGGACCAGGACGGTGGCGACCGCGCCGCGGCCCTTGTCCAGGTGGGCCTCGATGGCCACACCCTGGCCGTCCATCTCCGGGTTGGCGCGCAGGTCCAGCGCCGCGTCGGCGGTCAGGATGACCGCCTCCAGGAGCCGGTCCAGGCCCACGCCCGTGATGGCCGAGACGTCGACGAACATGGTGTCGCCGCCGTACTCCTCGGGGACCAGCCCGTACTCGGTGAGCTGGCCACGGACCTTGGTCGGGTCCGCGCCCTCACGGTCGATCTTGTTGACCGCGACCACGATCGGGACCTCAGCCGCCAGGGCGTGGTTGAGCGCCTCGATGGTCTGCGGCATCACGCCGTCGTCCGCCGCGACGACCAGCACGGCGATGTCGGTCGACTTCGCCCCACGGGCACGCATGGCGGTGAACGCCTCGTGACCCGGGGGGTCGATGACGGTGATCTTCCGCTCGTCACCGTCGACCTCGGTGGCGACCTGGTAGGCACCGATGGCCTGCGTGATGCCACCCGCTTCCCCGGCGACCACGTTGGTCTTGCGGATCGCGTCGAGCAGCTTGGTCTTTCCGTGGTCGACGTGACCCATGACCGTGACGACCGGCGGCCGGGCCGCGAGGTCCTCCTCGCCACCCTCGTTCTCGCCGAACTCGATGTCGAAGCTCTCCAGCAGCGCGCGGTCCTCGTCCTCCGGCGAGACGACCTCGATCACGTAGTTCAGCTCGCCGGCGAGCACCTGGAGGGTGTCCTCGGACACCGTCTGGGTGGCGGTCACCATCTCGCCCAGGTGGAACAGCACCTGGACCAGCGACGACACGTCAACATTGATCTTCTCGCTCAGGTCGGTCAGCGAGGCTCCGCGGGCCAGCCGGACGGTCTGGCCGTCACCCTGGCGTACGCGGACGCCGCCGATCTCCGGCGCCTGCATCTGGTCGAACTCCTGCCGACGCTGGCGCTTGGACTTGCGGCCACGACGCACCGGTCCCCCGGCGCGCCCGAAGGCACCCTGGGTACCACCGCGACCGCCACGGCCGCCGCGCCCACTGGGGGGCGGACCACCGGGACCACCACCGGGTCCGCTGCGTCCGGGAGGACCGCCGCCACCGGGACGACCACGCCCGCCGGCGGGTGCACCGCGACCGCGGGCGCCCGGACCGGTGGTGGGGCCACTGAGCTGGTTGGAGGACTGCTTGGGCATCATCGCCGGGTTGGGGCGGGGCATGCCGGGCACGCCCGGACGACCACCGGCGGCCGGCGGCCGGGCTCCAGCCGGCGGGCGGGGCCCACCGGGACGGGCCGGCGCAGCGCCGCTCTCAGGAGCCGGACGCTGAGGACGGGCGGTGCCCATGCCCTGCGAGGAGGCGAACGGGTTGTTCCCCGGACGCGGAGCACCTCCGGGGCGGCGGGCGCCGGGGGCGCCACCGTCGCGGCTGGACGGACCACCGGTCGAGGCGGGACGGGGCCGCGGGGTCGGGGCCCCACCGGTCTCGCCACCACGGGCGGTGGGAGCCGACGGGGCACCCGGGCCGGGGGTCCGGGGAGCACCCGGACGCGAGGGCTGCGGACCCGGCGTACGACTGGCCGGGTTCGTGGGTGCCGGGGAAGCGGGCGTGGCGGGCGCCGGGGCGGCCGGAGCCGGGGAGGCCGCGTCCGGAGCCGGGGGAGCCGGTCGGGTCGCCGGAGCGGACGGGGTCTGCCGGGCGGCCGGAGCCGAGGGACGCGCGGCCGGCGCCCCGGGAACGACGCGCGGGGACGGGGCGCCCGGACGGGGACCCGGCGTGACCGAGGGACCCGGGGTGGACTCCACCTGCGGCGTACGGGCCGGGCCCGGGCTGGGCGCGGCGGAGGCCGACGGCGCCGGTCCCGGACGGGCGCCCGGCTGCGGCACGGGGCCGCGGGTCGGCCTCCTGGCGGAGGAGTCGCCACCGGCGAGCTTCTCCTTCAGACGCCGCTCGACCGGGGCCTCCACCGTGGAGGACGCGGAGCGGACGAACTCGCCCATGTCCTTCAACATCGTCAGAACTGTCTTGCTTTCGACTCCGAGCTCTTTTGCCAGCTCGTAGACACGGACCTTTGCCACTGCTCTCCTTGATGGCGGCCCGTGTCGCGGATCGATACGGACCAATTAGTTGTCGTGCATGCTCATTGAGAGAATCTCATCGAGTGGTCATGGACGTGAAAGCCCACTTTCTGGTTCGACGTCCGCCGCGAACGGCGGGCACTTGAGAGTCATCGCGTCCGAGAGTGGAGCGATGCAAAGACAAACTCTATGCCTTGCCGCCGCATTCGTCTAAGTGAGGACCGGCGGTGCGGCCGTTACGAAGACCGTGTCGGCGCCCGCTCCCCCGACCAGGCGGGGCTCGGCACCCGCTGCGGTCCACGCCCCGCGCAGCTGGTCGGGCTCGACCGCGGTCACCCGCAGCGCCCGTCCCAGCGCCCGACGCTTGAGCGCCAGCTCCAGGCAGCCAGCACCGGAGTGCAGGTAGGCGCCGCGCCCAGGACGGACCTGACCGAGGTCGGGTCGGACCCCACCCTCGCGCCAGACCAGCCGGACCAGGTCGGTCTTGGCCCCCTGACGGCGGCAGCCCACGCAGGTACGGACGGGGCTGGACACGCGGGCGAGTCTAGTCGCGGGACCCGGCCGCAGAGCAGCGGCGGCACCGCCGCACGGCAGGTTACGGGGGACGGGTCAGGCGGCGCCGGTCTCCCCGGGGGCGGTCTCCTCGGGGGGCACGGCGGTGTCGGAGCGGATGTCGATCCGCCAGCCGGTCAGCCGGGCGGCGAGCCGGGCGTTCTGCCCCTCGCGGCCGATAGCCAAAGACAGCTGGTAGTCCGGAACGACGACCCGCGCGGCGCGGGCGTTCTCGTCGACCACGGTCACCGAGGTGACCTTGGAGGGCGAGAGGGCCTGACCGACGAAGGTGGCCGGGTTGGCGGACCAGTCGATGATGTCGATCTTCTCGCCGTTCAGCTCGGTCATCACCGACCGCACCCGCTGGCCCATCGGGCCGATGCACGCACCCTTGGCGCTCACGTCGCGGTTGTGGCTGACCACCGCGATCTTGCTACGGTGGCCGGCCTCCCGAGCGACCGCCTTGATCTCGACCGTGCCGTCGGCGATCTCGGGCACCTCGAGGGCGAACAGCCGCTCGACCAGACCCGGGTGGGTCCGCGAGACCACGACCTGCGGGCCGCGGAGCTCGCGGCGCACGGCCACGACGTAGACCCGGATGCGGTTGCCGTGCCGGTAGGTCTCGCCCGGCACCTGCTCGGCGAGCGGCATGATCGCCTCGATCTTGCCGAGGTCGACCAGGACGGTCCGGGTGTCCTTGTTCTGCTGGACGACCCCGGAGAGG
>JBBQAB010000103.1:0-4759 GCA_038198385.1 Propionibacteriales bacterium | reverse complement strand
CTCCCGTCGACGGTGCTCGCGTCGACCGGGGAGCCGCTCGGGGCCACCCGGCCGTACACCTCGCCCAGCCCGCCCGGCCGGACCCGTCCCACCAGGTCGGCCAGACCGCCGGCCTCCCACAGGAGGGGGCCGGTCAGGTCGACCTGGGTCCGGCATCGGGCCAGCACGTCGGGTCCCGGCACCCCAGGGTGCACGCGGGGGTCGCCGTCGAGCAGGTCGGCGGCCGGGGTCCAGACCTGGGCGTCCAGCCCGGCGGCGAGCACCGACCGGACCCCCAGCAAGACCGCGTCGTTGTCGGCCGGTCCGGGTTCCAGCCGGACGACGACCTCGGGGTAGGACCACCAGCCCGCCGCCCCCCGGGCCTGGGAGTCCGGCAGCCACCGGGCCAGGGTGCGGGTCTCGGTGTTCTTCTGGGCCCGGGCGGCGGCCGCCTCGTGGCGGCGCTCACCCCAGTCCGGGCCGTCGTGCCAGGCGACGGCGGCGGGCCGGTGGGCCAGGACGCCCCCGGCCATCAGGAGCCGGTGGGCCAGCTCCCAGTCCTCGCCGCCGTACCCCACGAAAGAGGCCTCGAAGCCGCCCACCTCGACGAACAGGTCCCGGCTCAGCCCGAACACTGCGCTGATCACATAGCGGTGGCTCTGCCCGTCGAGTCGGAGCAGGTTCGCGGTCCGGGTGTGCGCCTCGCGCAGCCAGGCCGGCTCGGTGAGCTCGACCGGCGCCTCGCCGCCGGTGAACCAGGCCCGCAGCCGTTCCGGGCTCCAGCCGGACAGGTCGGCGTGCCGCCGGCGGCCGGTGACCAGGGCGTCGGGCAGCGCCCCGGGCAGGGCGGACAGGGCCGCGACGTAGCCCGGCTCGGGCACGGTGTCGGCGTCGAGGAAGCACAGCACCGTGCCGTCGGCCGCGGCGGCGCCCAGGTTGCGGGCCGCCGCCGCCCGGAAGCCCCGGTCGGGTTGCCGGACCACGACTACCCCCGACGGGACTCGCGGCGGGCGGGGGGAGCCGTCGTCGGCCACCACGACCTGGAGCCGGGTGGCGGGATGGGTCTGGCCGGCCAGGGCCGCCAGCACGAGGTCGAGAGACTCCTGGGCGTCGTAGTAGGGCACCACGACGCTGACCGCTGGAGCCTCCGCGGGGGTGGCCCCGTCCAGCTCGGCCCAGTCGTTGCCAACCGCCACGCGTACGCCGTCGGTCCCGGTCAGCACCAGGTGCTCCACAGGTCGCGGTAGGCCCGGGCCACCTCGGCGCCGGTGGGCCCGGTCGCGGTTCCGGGGTCCAGCCAGGTCGAGCCGGGGTCGGCGTACGCCTGGGCCAGGGCCGCGGCCAGGTTGTCGTAGAGCCACAGCGAGCCGGGTCCGCGGGCCTGCACCTCGCGGTTGTAGGCCACGTCGGGGACCAGCGGGCGACGGCCCGCGGCCAGCCAGCTGGCGATCGACCCGGAGGCGCTGACCGCCCGGTGCGGCGCCACCGGGACCGCCGCCGCACGCAACCGGGCCGGCAGCTCCTCGTCGGGCACGAAGCCGGTCACCCGGACCTGGCGGCCGGCGGCCGCGGCGGCGTCGGAGAGGTCCTCGACCAGTCCTGCGTGACCCTGCGAGGGCCGACCCAGCGCGGTCAGCCCGACCGTGGCCGGCAGCCCGGACAGCGCGGCCAGAGTCTCCTCATAGCCCTTGCCCGGGTAGAGGAAGCCGAGCACGACGACCTGGCCGTCGGGGTCGGGTCGGTCCGCCGGCGCCAGCACGGTCGCGTCCACGGGCAGCGGCACCACCGCCACCGGGGGTCGGTCCTCTTCGGGGGTCGGGACGGCGGTGAGCCGGGTGCGCTCGTGCTCGCTGTTGACCACCACGCCCGTCGCGGCGGCCAGCACCACCGCGTACGCCGCGGCCCGTCGCCGGTGCAGGGTCGAGCCGTCCCCGGGCGGGACGTCGTGCAGGGTGACGCTCAGCGGCGGGCCGATCCGCGCGGCCATCCGGGCGAAGGCGCTGGCGCTGTCCTCGGCGTACGGGGCCCAGAGCCGGTCGGTGTAGTGCAGGTGGACCAGGTCCGCGCTCAGCTCGGGGACCTCGCCCGGCCCGGCGACGTGGACCACCCGGCCTCCGGTGAGCCGGGCCAGCTCCTGGGCGTAGCGGACCACCCCGTGCTCGGGGGGCCCGAGGACGAGGTGGACCACGTCGGGCCCGGTCCCGCTCACGCGCCGACCTCCGGGTGGGGCACGCCCCGGGACCGGGTCCCGCGCCCACCGCGGTCGACCGCGGCGGCGTAGGTCTCGGTGTGGGCGTCCCGGGCGGCCTGTCGCTGGGCGGCGCGGGCGCGGGGGTCGGCCGCGGCCGGGGCCGGTCGGGTGAGCGCGTCGGTGACGGCCCGGCTCAGCGAGTCCGCGTCGAGCCCGTGCTCCTCGTCGTGGGTGTAGGTGGCCACGTCGTCCCACTGGTCGGCGTAGTAGCCGCAGCTCGGCGCGACGATCCGGGTGCCCACGTCGTGCCCGGCCTCCAGCCAGCCCGAGTGGGTGCCGAACCGGTAGGGCAGCACCGAGACGGCCAGGCCCTGCAGGTAGGCCACAAGGTCGTGGTCGTCGAAGCGGGCGTGCACCATCAGGTCGAGCGCGCCGTCGCCGGCCAGGGCCGTCAGCCCCGGCAGCCGACCGGCCAGGTCCACGTCGTCGTGCACGTCCACCTGCAGCCGACCTCCGCCCGCGGTGGCGCCGGCCAGGACCGCGGCGACGATCACCATCGGCTCCCCGGTGTTGGGGCGCAGTGACTTGAGGTGCAGCCCGACCCGGCCCGGTCCGTGGTCGGTTCCGGGCTGGGGCCGGACCAGGGCGGGATGCGGCACCACCCGGGCGGCACGGCCGAAGGTGGTCCTGATCTCTGCGGCCGCACCGGGGGTCAGGGTGAGGACACCGGCGGCGTCGCCGAGCAGGGTCCGGAGGTGGGCGGTGTGCCGCTCCGGGGTGGCGTGGTGGGGGTTGCGGAGGTCGTGCACGGTGACGACCACGGGGACCTCGTGGGCACGGGCGGCCGCGGCCCAGGCCGTCATCGCGGCCTCGCTCAGGGCGTCGTAGCCGAAGTGCAGGTGGACCACGTCGACCTCGTCGGCGTGGGCGGTGAGATAGCGGGGGTCGAGCCACGGGCTCGGCGCCCACGGGTCGCCCGCCGGCGGCGGCGGGCCGACCCGGACCAGGTCCGGCGGCAGCACGGCCTCGAGGTAGGGATGCGCGTACGGGACGGTGGCGACCCGCAGCGCGCGGCCGGTCAGGCCCGTCGCCACAGGGAGGGCCAGGTCACGTCGAGCTCGGCCAGCAGGGAGCGGAGCAGCGGGAGGCTGACCCCGACCACGTTGTGGTGGTCACCCCGCACGCCGGTGACGAACGCGCCCCCCAGACCGTCGACGGTGAACGCGCCCGCGACCTGCAGCGGCTCCCCGGTCGCGACGTAGGCCTCGATCTCGGCGTCGGTCACGTCGGCGAAGTGCACCACGGTCGAGGCCACCGCGGTCCGGCTGTGCTCCTGCGCCCCGCGCCGGACGACCAGATGGTGTCCGGTGTGCAGCACCCCGGAGCGGTTGCGCATCAGCCGCCAGCGGGCGACCGCCGCCTCGGGGGTCGCGGGCTTGCCGTACGGCTCACCGTCCAGCTCGAGCATGGAGTCGCAGCCCAGCAGGACCAGCGGCGTGCCGGGGTCCGGCTCCAGGGTGGCCAGCACCGCGTCGGCCTTGAGGCGGGCCAGGGCCGCGGTCAGGTCGGCCACGGTGTCGGCGGTGGTCGTGCTCTCGTCCACCCCGGACACCACGACCTCCGGGTCGAGGCCGGCGTTCCGCAGCGTGAGCAGTCGGGCGGGGGAGGCCGAGGCCAGCACCAGCCGTACGCGGTCGATGGCCACGCCGGTCAGATCCGGCCCAGTGCGGCGCGCAGCGGGTCCAGGCCGAGCGGGCCCAGGTTGAGGGCGTCGGCGTGGAACTGTCGCAGGTCGAAGGCGGCACCCTTGCGGGCCTTCGCCTCGTCGCGGGCCTCCAGCCAGATCCGCTCACCGACCTTGTAGGACGGGGCCTGACCGGGCCAACCGAGATAGCGGTCCAGCTCGAAGCGCAGGGTGGGCTCGTCGATGTAGCAGTTGGCGAAGAGGAACTCGAAGCCCGCCGTGGGGGTCCAGCGCTCGCCGGGCCGGAACTTCCAGGGGTTGCCGCGCGGGATCTCCAGCTGGAGGTGCATGCCGATGTCGAGGATGACCCGCAGGGCCCGGAACGCCTGGGAGTCGAGCATCCCCATGCGGTCCCCGGCCTCCAGGTAACCGAGGTCGTCCATCAGCCGCTCGGCGTACAGCGCCCAGCCCTCGCCGTGTCCGGAGACGAAGCACAGCTTGCGCTGCCAGCGGTTGAGCAGGTCGGAGTGGTAGGCGTTCTGGGCGATCTGGAGGTGATGGCCGGGGACGCCCTCGTGGTAGACCGTCGTGACCTCCTGCCAGGTCGAGAAGGTGTCGATGCCCTCCGGCACCGCCCACCACATCCGGCCCGGGCGCGAGAAGTCCTCGGCGGGGTCGGTGTAGTAGATGAGGCCGTCGTGGGTGGGGGCCAGGCAGCACTCCAGGGTCCGGATCGGCTCCGGGATGTCGAAGTGGGTGCCGGCCAGGTCGGAGATAGCCTGGTCGGAGAGCTCCTGCATCCAGGCCCGGAAGGTCTCCGCCCCGCTCAGCCGCCGTTTCGGGTCGGCGTCCAGCGCGGCGCAGGCCGCCTTGATGTCGGTCAACCCAAACAGGTCCCGGGCGAT
>JBBQAB010000102.1:0-3467 GCA_038198385.1 Propionibacteriales bacterium | reverse complement strand
TCCTCGATCTTGATCACGTCGGCGCCCAGGTCTGCGAGCTGAAGGCTGCCGTAAGGGCCAGCCCCGTACTGCTCGATCGCCAGCACGCGTACGTCCTCCAGTGGCCTCACGACGCCGCCACGGTGGGGTGGCTCGCGGTACGGGAGCGGACCAGAGCGAGGGTGCGGATCATTTCGTTGGTCACGATCATGAGGCCCTCGTCGACTCCCATCCCCGGCTTGGCCAGGATCTGATCGGCGCCGCAGGCCATCGCGATGTGGGCGCTCACCCGGGCGGAGACATCGGTCTCGTTGCAGCTGCCGCCGCAGTAGGCCGCCAGACCGTTCCGCCGGACCGTGAGCAACGCCTCGATGGTGTTGCTCACCCCGCCAAGGTCGGGCATCTTGACGTGCACGACCTCCGCGGCGCGAGCGGCGACGAACACGTCGATGTCGTCGAGGGTGTTGCACCATTCGTCGACGACGAGCTCGACGTCGATCCCGCGGTCGGCCAGGTCTCGGCGCAACGCAGAGAGGGCCGCGACCTGCCCGTCGCGGCTCCCAGCGTCGATGGGGTGCTCGATCCGTAGTCGGAACGGGTCCGCAGCGGCCGCGAGGGCTGCCAGATACTGAGCTATTGCGGGAATGTCGCCCCCGAAGGCGATCCCGATCGTGCCGTAGGTGTCGATATGGAGGCGGGGGACGTAGCCCTCGTGCCGGCGCACGGAGATGATGCGCTCCCGCAGCCAGCTGACGTAGTCGAGAAGCACCCCACCGTCCCGCCCCAGCTTCGTGTCGACCTCGTTGATCAGCCCGTGGGGAAGGACATCGACCTCTTTGAGGATCATCTTGTCAACATTGACCCGGCGTTCATCACCGGTCTGGGCGTACACCGGAACGCGGGCCAGGGCCACCCCCGTGTCGTACTCCCGCTGAACGAGCTCGGCCATGGTGATGCCGGCGGACAGGGCGGCGGCGTGAAGCAGGGCCTGCGAGACGCCGTAGCGGACCGCTGTCAGCAGCGGATGACCACCGATGGTCATGCGATCGACCTCGTCCGCGAGGGGGCGGAACTCGTCCACGGTCCGCCCGGAGAGGAAGGGCGCCAGATGTTCCCGCACCTCCGTCACTGCCTGCTCGACACAGAGGACGGGAGCTCTTCCGCCTGCCCCGGAGTACTGAACTTCGACGCAGTCACCGACGGCGACCTGGCCGTCCTCGAGGACGAGCAGCACCGCGACGGCGGCGCCGGCCTCGCGGACGGCGGTAAACCCCTCGGTGGTGGGCGGTCCGACGTAGAGAAACCCGTCGTGGACAGCGCCCGCTCGGATCGCAGGTTGGTCGTCTCGGTAGAACCCGGACAGGGCCGGCTCGGCTAGCACGGCCTCAATCCTCACAGCATCACGTCCCCGCCGTTCGGGCCCAGCGTCTGACCGACGTAGTAGGAGCCATCGGACGACGCCAAGAGCACGGCGGTGGGTACGACCTCATCGACCGTTCCGAACCGGCCGATCGGCAGCTCGGCAAGCTTGCTGCTGCGCCACTGCTCGGTCTCGCGCTCGAGCAGGGGTGTCTCGATCGGTCCTGGAGCAATCGCGTTGACCAACACCCCCCGGGAGGCCACCTCGCGGGCCAGGGCCTTGGTGAAACCAATAACGCCTGCCTTGCTGGCGGAGTAATGCGCGACGGCTCCACCACCGATCTGGCCAAGCTGGGACGCCATGTTGATGATCCGCCCCGAGCCGCGCTCCAGCATCGCGGGGAGGAAGGCCCGAGTGCAGAGGAAGGTGCCCCGGAGATTGGTGTTCAGGACCCGGTCCCAGTCGTCAATGCTCATGACCTCCACCAAGGCTTCGGTGAAGATGCCCGCGTTGTTCACGAGCACGTCCACGCGGCCGAATCGCTCCTCCACGGCGGTGAACAGCGCAGCGACATTCTGCTCGTCCGCTACGTCTGTGCGCACGAAAAGGCCTTCCTGTCCCGCGCCCGCGATGGCAGCCAGCACCTGCTCGGCCGCGGCCCGTTCGGCATAGTCGGCGACAACCACGTCGGCCCCCTCGCGGGCAAAGGCCGCCGCGATACCGGCCCCGATCCCAGACGCCGCGCCGGTGACGACTGCGACGTGACCCTCTAACTTACCCATGCGCTTCTCCATCCTGGTTCGCAGCGGCTTCCCACACCTGAATCATCTGCTCGCTCGAGGCGAGGTCGAACCGGTGCCGCATCAGCAGCATGGATGCAGCGTGCTGTTCGGGGTCGTCGCTGGCGACGCAGTCATGCGCCACCACCACGTAGTAGTCGCTGAAGAGGGCATCCCGGGCTGTCGACTCGACACAGCCTTCCGTCGTGCAGCCCGCGACAATTACCGTCTCGATGCCGTTACTACCGAGCAGCAGGTCGAGGTTCGTGCCCCAGAACGCGCTCGAGCGGTACTTGCGCACCACGAGCTCGTCCGACTGCGGAACGAACTCGTCGACGAATTCGTGACCAGGAGTGCCCGGCACGGTGTAGCACAGGGGCGCCGCGCTGCGCCGCACCTTCTCGTGCATCCGCAGGTTGAACCGCATCTGGACGGGCGAATCGCTCATCCTGTTCGGTAGCGCCGTGTTCTGGACGTGGACGACCAACAAGCCCGCCCTGCGGGACCCGGCGAGAAGGGCCGCGAGCTTTGGTCGCGTCTCCTGGTACATCGACAAGTCAATCCCCAGCTGACCGAACAAGCCGTCCGGTTCGAGGAAGTCACGTTGCATGTCCACGAGCACGAGGGCAGCTCGGTCGGGATCGATGAGTTCCGACAGTTCCGTCAGGATCGTCTTGCCGTCAACGGTGATCACCGCGGGTCCTTGATCTCCGGGTGCGCTGCGACCTGCTCGGCGGCTGTGGGGTGCTGCACCGAGGGTGTCCGCGCGGCCAGGAGCGCCTCAGGCTGCTCCTCCGGGGGCAGGTCGTCTTCAGCAACGAAAGAACCCAGTGCGGTGATCTTTTCCGGCGACTTGTAGCGGTAGTAGAAGTAGAGGACGACCCCGGCCAAGATCCAGACACCGACCACGATGGGCACCAGGTTGTAGGGAAAACTCTGGCCCGGAGCGCTCACCGAGTACAGGGGGTACGCCAGGGCGATCACGCCGAGGATGGGGATGGCCAGGTGGGTGACGATGTGGCGGCCGGGCTTGCGCCAGAAGTACCGGATCAGCGCGACGTTGCTCAGCATGTACACGATCACGAACGCGACGGTTCCGATCGCGCCAGTGAACCCGTAGGCCCCGGTCGCGCCTGGGCCCAGCCAGAGTCCGACCCCGATGCCGAGCACCACGGTAAAGGCGGTCTGCACATAGATCGCCCGGATCGGCGAGAACCACCGCTCGTGGACACGTCCGAGGCTGCCCGGCAAAATTCGATCCCGCCCCATGGAGAACATGACCCGCACGGTGGTGTTGTGGATCGCCAGAAAGCAGCTGAAGATGCCGAAGATGGCCGCGATCTCGACGG
>JBBQAB010000101.1:0-2314 GCA_038198385.1 Propionibacteriales bacterium | reverse complement strand
GGCCCGGGCGGCCCCGGCCCCCCTACACTCGGGCGGGGTCTAGGGGTGCGTGGGGCGGGCCCGCCCGCCGCGGGAGGGTGGAGGAGCGGCACGACCCGATTTCCGGCGGCCCCTTGACGACGACGCCGGCGGGCTAGAGCGCGGTCGCGCGAGCAGCCGGCTCAAAAATAGTACGGAAATGGTGACCAGTCCGGCGCCCGCTTCTCCAGGAAGGCATCGCGCCCCTCGACGGCCTCGTCGGTCATGTAGGCCAGGCGCGTGGTCTCGCCGGCGAAAACCTGCTGACCGATGAGTCCGTCGTCGACGGCGTTGAAGGCGAACTTGAGCATCCGCTGCGCGGTCGGGCTCTTGCGGCAGATCGCCGCGCCCCACTCCAGCCCTTCGGTCTCCAGGTCGGCGTGCGGGACCACCCGGTTGACCATCCCCATCCGCATCGCGTCCTCGGCGGTGTAGGTCTCGCCCAAGAAGAAGATCTCGCGGGCGAACTTCTGTCCGACCTGACGGGCCAGGTAGGCGGAGCCGAAGCCGGCGTCGAAGGAGCCGACGTCGGCGTCGGTCTGCTTGAACCGGGCGTGCTCGGCGCTGGCCAGGGTGAGGTCGCAGACGACGTGCAGGCTGTGCCCGCCGCCGGCCGCCCAGCCGTTGACCAGCGCCACGACCACCTTGGGCATGAACCGGATGAGCCGCTGAACCTCCAGGATGTGCAGTCGCCCGGCCGCCGCCGGGTCGACCGACCCGGGCGCCTCCTGGTCGGTGTAGGTATAGCCCGACCGACCCCGGATCCGCTGGTCGCCCCCGCTGCAGAAGGCCCAGCCCCCGTCCTTCTTCGACGGTCCGTTGCCGGTCAGCAGCACACAGCCGACGTCGGAGGTCATCCGGGCGTGGTCCAGGGCGCGGTAGAGCTCATCCACGGTGTGGGGGCGGAAGGCGTTGCGCACTTCGGGCCGGTCGAAGGCGACCCGCACCACCGGGGAGTCGACGCTGCGGTGGTAGGTGACGTCGGTGAAGGCGAAGCCCTCCACCGGCTGCCACCGGCTCGGGTCGAAGGGGTTGGTCACGCCTGAACGCTAGCGTGCGACCCCGGAGTTCCAGCGGCCGCGGCGCGGCCCGCCTCAGTCCTACGCAGGTCAGTAGTTCAGCGCTTGGAACGTCGCAGCCCGGGGACCTGGGTCATACCGGGCCGGGAGCCACAAAGGATGCCCGCCCAGCGAGACCTGGCGATCTCTCCTCTATGGCCGGCATCCTCCCTGGGTTCACTGACCCACCGATTGAAACGTCAGAGAGGGTTGAGTGAACAATCGCACCCCCGAGGGCTTGCCCTCAGGACACTGCATTCATGGTGGGGGGTTTCGGGCGGGACGCGGCCACCCACGTCGGGGGAGAAGGCTTCACTTCCACCGAGGTGCTGGACATCATGTCCACGCTCGTCTCCACCTCCCTGGTGGCCCGCCGCGACGACGGGTCGGCGTACGCGCGGTTCCGGCAGCTGCAGCTCGTCCAGGCGTACGCCATGGCCCGGTTGGCCGAGGCCGGGGAGCTGGAGGCGACGCAGCGGCCGCACGCCGAGTTCTACTGCGAGCTCGCCGAGCGGGCGGCCAGCTATCTGACCACCCGGAACCAGCAGCGATGGCTGGCCGTGCTGGACCGGGAGCTCGGCAACATCGGTCGCGCCATCACGTGGTCCTCGGGGCACGACCCCGAGCTGGCCCTGCGGCTGTCGGTGGCGATCGGACCCTGGTGCTATCTGCGGGGTCGCTACGGGCTGGGACGTGGCTGGACCCAGGAGGCGCTCGCCGCCTGGCCCGAGGCCCCCAGCCGGCTCCGGGCCGCCGCGCTGGCCCGGGCCGGGATGCTGGCGATGCTCCAGTGCGACTACACCCCCGCCACCGACCTGGTCCGCCGGGCGCACACGATCTATCTCGAGGACGAGAACGACACCGGGGTGGCCGAGACGTCGTCGTGGCTGGGCAACATCGCCCGGGAGAAGGGTGACTACGACGAGGCGGAGGTCCTCTACCGGGTGGCCCTGGGGCTGGCGGTCAAGCACCAGGACCTGCACGGGCGGGCCGTGGAGTGCAGCCACCTGTCCTTCGTGTTCTGGCTGCAGGGTGTCTGGGCCGAAGGCCAGCCCTGGGCGCGCCGCTCGCTCGAGCTGGCCCGGCAGGGCGGCAACCCCGAGATCACCAGCTGGGCCCTGGTCAACCTCGGAGCCATCGCCCGCCACCGAGGTGAGCTGGCCAGCGCCCGGCTGCTGCTGAGCCAGGCGTTCGAGACCTGCGAGGAGATCGAGTTTCCCGAGGGCAGCGCCTGGGCG
>JBBQAB010000100.1:0-5204 GCA_038198385.1 Propionibacteriales bacterium | reverse complement strand
GACCACGGATGGGCCAGGCAGACGGCCCGGAGCGGAGGGTAAGAAGTGACGGCCATCAGGAGGGGTGTCGAGTCGGGAGTCCAAAGTTGGCTGACGAAGCAGGACCACGGTCGGAGCCTTTTTGGCAGCATCGGATTCAGTTATGAGGCCGCGGAGGCGCGAGGCGTCGTTGATGTGCCGCGTGTTGATCTTGAGGGCGCCGAGGTACCCCACCTCGGTCTGTGGGTAGCACCCGACAAGGTGCCTGCCCGGTTGGTGGATCAGGCCGTGGACGTCGGCTGGGGTCTGTTGCTGGTACCCGTCGGTATTTGCGTGGCACTTTTCGTCTACGCCACTATCTTCTTCGTTTGAGGGCCACGGGACGGCTTCGATGACGTCGGTCACGGCCGTGCTGGTGGCGCATGGGTGGTGAACTCTCACGGCTGCCGGCTCGGCCTTCCAACGATGGACGACCTGCCCCGGGTTCCCTCGTGTCCTTCTTGGGTCTATCTCGCGCTGATCCGGCTGGGGCGGCGATGTCGGTCGTGTGGAGGTGGTCAGGCCAGGGATCGGCCGCGGCGCCAGAGGAGGTAGGCGACTGTGCCGATCAGGGCGAAGAGGCCGACCAGCATGTAGCCCGCGTATTCGGTGCTGATCGAGGCGATGGTTTCGAGGACGCCAATGCGGAGGCGGGCGTGTTCGGTCAGCAGTGTCGCCGCAGCGAGCGTGGCCACGGTCAGTGCGGAGAGGATGCTGATGCTTGTGATCAGCAGGTTGAAGTTGATTTTGCGGGCAGGGTCGTCGGCGGCTGTCTCATACATCCTGAGAATCATCAGGCCGTTGGTGGTGTCACCGAGGGTCATGGCGGCTGCGAAGAGGAATGGTAGGCACAGCAGTGAGAAGACGGGCGCGCCGGCCATGGCGGCGATGCCGGTCATCACCAGCAGCCCGATTTGGCTGCTGGTGTCGAAGCCGAGGGCGAACAGGAAGCCGATCAGGTAGATGTGGCGGGGGTGCTTGACCCGTCGTAGGGGTGCGGTCAGCAGCCGTGCTGCTGGACCGCGGGGTGTCAGGTCGGCAGGGCAGACGTGCAGTTGCGGGTTCTGCTGCAGTTGTCGGCGCAGGTTGAAGGCGGCAAGGAAGGCGGCCAGGTTCGCGATGGCGACCAGCAGCAAGTAGAGCCCGGAGACCGAGAGACCGATGATCCCGAGTATGCGGGCGGCGTGGGAGTTCTGGTCCAGTGCCACCTTGACCACGCCCGCCCCGCTGACGGCGAGGAAGCCGGTGAGGATCACCACCGTGGCATGGCCGGTGGAGAAGGCCAGCCCGACCGAGGCCGGCCGGCGGCCTTCAGTGACGAACTTCCGGGTCGAGTTGTCAATCATAGAGATGTGGTCGAAGTCGAAGGAGTGCACCAGACCGCGGAAGTATGCCAGCCCGGCCACACCAATCGTCACCGCGCCCGCGTGCGCGGTGAGCACGTTCGTCGCGAGCAGTCCCAGGCCGATGAGGTGCAGCGCCGCGACGACCAGAGCCGCCGCGGTCAGCCGAACCTTGAACGATCGGGCTTCGCGTCCTTCCGTGGTCAGAAGTGAGCGCAGACCAGTGTCGGTGGAGGACGGGACGGTGTCGGTCATTAGCTGTCCTGGAGATCAAAGGGGGGACTCAACAGTCCGACAGTATCCCCTCAAGTGTTCAGGGGGACACATTTGGTCTGGCGGCTTTCTGGCTGGGATGGTGGCCAACTTTTTGTTGCGGAGCGGAAACGGTGTGCTACTGTCCGTTTCGGTGCGGGGGCACCAGATCCTTGATCGGCTCATCGAACGCCTCCGCTTCTGCGCGCGTTCATACACGCGTGGAGGAAACGACATGTCAGTTCCCAGAGGTCGCCGACGCAGGGTCGGCACCGCGTTAGCGTCAACAGGTGTGGCCACGATCGCCGGTACTTTGGCGGTAGCGGGGGCAATGTTGGGCGGGCCGGGTGGTGCTGTTGCTTCGAGTCACCGTGAGGCGCCACTGATTATGCAGGATCCGCAGGTGGACAACACGGACGTGTACGCGTTCGTGTCGCCTGACAACAAGGGAATGGTGACGCTGATCGCGAACTTCGCCCCGTTCTCGGTGCCCAGTGAGGGCCCGAACTTCTACCCGTGGGGTACGGAGAAGAACGCACGGTACGACATCAATGTCGACACCAACGGCGACGCGAAGCCTGATCACACTTTCCGTTACACCTTCACCACCCAGGACAACCGCGGCAAGGTCGACTACGGCAGCAAGGCTGCGCCTGGAAGTTTCATCTACAACAACGGCCCGGTCAACTCGGTGACGGATAAGACATTGCTGTTCAAGCAGTTCTACACCGTCACCGACGTCGCCGCAGACGGCGGTGAGACGACGCTGGTCAAGAACGCGCCGGTGGCACCGGACTACGTGGGGCCGGCGTCGATGCCGAACTACGGCGCCCTGCGTGACCAGGCCGTGGTGGACGCCAAGGGCGGTGGGAAGGCGTTTGCCGGACACGCCGAGGATCCCTTCTTCTTGGACATCCGGGTGTTCGACCTCATTCACGGCGGGGACCTCTCGGAGGTCGGACGGGACACGTTGGCAGGTTTCAACGTGAACTCGATCGCGCTGCAGGTGCCGATCAAGAGCCTGACGCGGAAGAATGACCCGGTGATCGGCGTCTGGTCCACCGCGTCGCGGCCGGGTTCTCGGGTGATGAAGGCAGACGGCACCCAGGGCTATTCGGGCGGCTTCGTGCAGGTGTCGAGGTTGGGGAACCCGTTGGTCAACGAGGTCGTCATCCCGGCGAACCTCAAGGACGCCTTCAACTCGTTGAAGCCGGTGAACGACCACACTGTCAAGGCGGCGGTGGACAAGGTGCTGAAGCCGGAACTGCCGGTACTGGTCCAGAAGATCTACGGCATCCCCGCTCCGAAGACTCCCCGTAAAGACCTGTTCAGCATCTACCTGACCGGCCTCAAGGGTTTGAACAGGCCGGCCGGGAAGGTCACTCCGGCGGAGATGCTGCGGCTGAACACCTCGATCCCGCCGACGTCGCACCCGAACCGCCTTGGGGTGCTGGCCGGTGACAACGCCGGTTTCCCGAACGGTCGTCGGCTGACTGACGATGTCACCGACATCTCCGTCCAGGCCGTGGAGGGCGCCGTGAAGGTAAACAGCCAGGGAAGCGCGACCGGGGTCAACATCGTCAAGCCGCTGGCCACTGGTGATCAGGTGAACAGCAACGACAAGCCGTTCGGTCACACCTTCCCGTACCTCGCGTTGCCGAACTCGGCGAGCAGCCGGGGCATCAGCCCCACCGGCGGTCTGCACGCCGGCGGGGGCGGAACAGCTCAGCAGCTGACGGCTCCACTGACCGTCAACGGCACCTCGCTGGCGCTGCCCGCAGCCGGGCTGGCCGCCGGGCTGCTCCTGCTCGGCGCCGGGGCCGTGGTGCTCCGCCGCGGTCGCACCAGGACCGATGGGTAACGACCCGATGAGCAACATCAACGCCGGGACGGGCCAGCCGGCCCGTCCCGGCGTCGATGCGTCCTCCCCGATCACCAGCACTGAGGACTGGGAGAACTGGTACCAGACCAGCGGCCTCGACCAACGCACGCCGACCCGGATGAAGGCCGTGTTGGTCGCAGCGGCGGCCCGGGTTCCGAGCCGGCGAAGGATCGCCACCTTGGTGACAGGAGCTGCTGCGGTGCTGGCCGTGTTCAGCGCCGGCGTCCTCTACGCCGACCTCCGCAGCCCCCATGAAACCGCTGCGGCCACCCCGTACGTTGCGGCACCCCGGACCGCCACCGCCCCTACCGTGAGCACTCCACCCCCCGATTCCCCGGTCGTGCAGGCTCCTGTCCAGCTGCCGGTAACCCAACCGGTCGGTGACGTCGCGGCCGCACCCCCGGTCCGGATCAACATCGCGGCGTTGAAGATCGACCAGCGGCTGATCGGGTTACAGGTCAACGCCGACCGGCAGTTGGAGGTGCCACGCAACTACAACGACATCGGCTGGTGGAGCACCGGCCCGGCCGCCGGCGATCCCGGCGCGGCAGTGATCGTTGGACACGTCGACAGCATGGTGGGCCCGGCGGTGTTCTACCGACTGTCGTCACTGACCAAAGGCGAAACCATCGCCGTTCAACGCTCCGACGGCACCACCGTCAGGTTCACGGTCACCAAGGTGCAGTCGTTTTCGAAGGAACATTTTCCCGACCAGCTGGTGTACCGGACCACCGGCAAACCGGCGCTGCACCTGGTCACCTGTGGCGGCAACTACGACCGCGCCACCGGCTATCGCGACAACGTGGTGGTGTTCGCCGACCTGATCAAGCCCAAACCGGCAGCCACCGCAACGACTCCGTCCTCACGCCACCACAAGGCTCAAACCCCGGCCCAGCCCACCGCCAAAGCCAAGCCCACCGCCAAAGCCAAGCCCACCGCCAAAGCCAGGGACGCTGAGCCGAAGGCCGCAGTCAAGCCGGGGCTTGTGGATAAGCGGAGAGCCGCTCGTGCTGGCACCCGTTGAGAATGACCGAACGAGCCGGGAGGGCGGGATGAGGGGTAGCCGGTGGACGCGTGCGGCTGCGGTGGCGGCTGCTGTGGTGGGGTTGGGATTCACCTTGTTCTCGGTCTCGGCGATGCTGGCGCCGCCCGCCCGCCCGGTGACTGCGCCGCCGGCGGTCAGTGCCACCCCTGCGAGCAGCATCTCGGTCCTGCAGGACGGCCTCAAGCGTCTCCCCCGGGATTGGCAAGCGTGGGCGGCGTTGGGCGGCGCATACCTGGACGCTGGCGTCGCCACCGCCGACCCGGCCTACTACACCAAGGCCGACGGGGCGTTGCAGCGGTCGCTGCAGCTCCATCCCCAAGGCAACGCAGCCGCAGCGACCGGTCAGGCAGCGGTCGCCGCGTCGCGCCACAACTTCAGCTCCGCGCTGAAGCTGGCCCGCACCTCACAGCGCCTCGACGCCTACAGTGCAGCGAACCAGGGGGTCCTCGTCGATGCCCTGGTGGAGCTCGGGCACTACGACCAGGCCCAGGTTGAGCTGCAGCGGATGATGGACCTCAAACCGTCGGTCCCGGCCTACACCCGGGTCTCCTACTTCCGGGAGCTGCACGGAGACATCGAGGGCGCAAGACTGGCGTTGAACGAGGCGGATGCGATCGCGTCCCGCCCGAGCGACCACGCCTTCATTGCCCGCTACCTGGGCGAG
>JBBQAB010000099.1:0-4888 GCA_038198385.1 Propionibacteriales bacterium | reverse complement strand
GAGGAGTTCGGAGGCGACCGTCAGGGCTGCTTGTGCGGGATGATCGAGAGCAGCGTGGCCCGGATGTACGAGGTCTCTGAGGAGAACCAGTTCCTCGAGGTCACCTACGCGGGCGGGGACAAGGAGGTCCTCTACTTCAAGGACTTCAACTCCGGCGCCATGATCCAGAACATCGTGGACCGGGCCAAGAAGATGGCCATCAAGGACCTGCTCGACACCGGGGTACGGGGTCTGCGGGTCGGCCATCTCCTACAGGCGTGCCTGGACGAGTTCCTGGAGAACGAGGACCTGCCCAACACCACGAACCCGGACGACTGGGCCCGGATCTCGGGCAAGAAGGGGGAGCGGATCGTCTTCATCCGCACCCTTATCTCCTCCAAGCAGGGCACCCAGCCCGGACGGTCCATCGACACGGTCAGCAATACGGGCCAGTACCTCTAGGTCTCCTGACCCACGCAGGGCAGCACCTCCGGGTCAGGCGACCCACGCGGGAGAACGGCCCCGGTCCGCTCGGAGCCGTTCGTGTTCTCACCAGGCTTCGACGATCCGCCCCGGGTGGGGTGCCCCCGAGGTGGGGTGCCCCCGAGGTGGGGTGCCCCCGAGGTGGGTGCCCCCGAGGTGGGTGCCCTCGGGGTGGTTGCCACCCGGGCGGGGGTCAGGCTCAGGCGGCGGCGTGGCCCGTACGGCGGGTCCGACGGCGCTGGACGACGCGGTAAAGCGCCCGCCAGCCGACCAGGAACACCGCGAGGACGATCGCGGCCACGACGACGAACGAGAGCTGGACGGTGGCGCCGGAGACCACCCGCAGCACCATGCCGCCGACCAGGGCACCGGCCCAGGCCGCGACCCCGGATCTCAGGGCGGTGGGACGCCGCCAGGTGCGCCCGACCACGGTGCCGGCGGCGAGCCCGGCCAGGAACGGCCAGGCGGTCTGTGCGGTCCCGACCAGGTCTGTGGCCTCGGCGTGGGAGCTGCGGCCCACGATGGCGAAGACGAGGATGCAGACGACGTCTACGGCCAGCGTGGGAAGGGCCTTCATGCGTCCACACTACGCTGACCGCATGGCTCCGACTCCCCCCTCAGCCGCCCCCGCGACCCCGTCCGGTGAACCGGGTGAGCGGCGTCACACCCGCGTCATGGGGGTGGAGACCGAGTACGGGATCTCGGTGCTCGGCGGCCCGGGCGGACAACTCGGCCACTCCGCCGAGGAGGACCTGCACCCGATGCAGCTCTCCAACCACGTCGTGAAGGCGTACGGGTCCGCAGCGGCGGGACAGGCGGCGGGCTGGGACTACGAGACCGAGACCCCGCTGCGCGATCTCCGGGGCTACGAGGTCAACCGGTCCCGCGCCCACCCCGACCAGCTCACCGACACCGACCTCGGCATGGCCAACCTCATCCTGACCAACGGCGCCCGACTCTACGTGGACCACGCCCACCCTGAGTACAGCGGGCCCGAGGTAACCTCGGCCCTCGACGTCGTCCGCTTCGACAAGGCCGGGGACAAGGTCATGGCCATCGCGGCCCAGCGGGCCACCCAGGCCATCGGACGTCCCGTCCGGCTCTACAAGAACAACACCGACGGCAAGGGCGCCTCCTACGGGACCCACGAGAACTACCTGTTGGACCGTCATACCCCGTTCGACCGCATCGTCACCCAGTTCACGGCCTTCCTAGTCTCCCGCCAGGTTGTCACCGGCTCCGGCCGGGTCGGGATCGGCCAGGCCAGCCAGGAGGCCGGATTCCAGATCAGCCAGCGGGCGGACTTCTTCGAAGCCGAGGTCGGGCTGTAGACCACCCTGAACCGACCGATCATCAACACCCGCGACGAGCCGCACGCCGACGCCAGCCGGCACCGCCGGCTGCACGTCATCACCGGGGACGCCAACCTGTCGGAGGTGTCGACCTACCTCAAGGTGGGGACCGCGTCCTGGGTGCTGCGGGTGATCGAGGCGGGCGAGCTGGGCCAGGACCTCCGTCTGGTCGGCCCGGTCACCGCGATGCGCACCGTGAGCCACGACCTGACCTGCCGGAGGACCCTGACCCTGGCGGACGGGCGCCGGCTCAGCGCCGTCGACCTGCAGGAGATCTATCTCCAGGCGTGTCGTCGCCACTTCGACCGGGTCGAGGGTGAGCTGCCCGACTCGGCCTGCTCCGAGGCCCGCGACCTGTTCACCCGGTGGCAACAGGTGCTGGACGACCTCCGGACCGACATCACCCGGCTCGCGGACCGTCTCGACTGGGTGGCCAAGCTGGCCCTGATGGAGTCCTACCGGGTGCGGGACCACCTGAGCTGGTCGGCCCCGAAGCTGGCTCTGATCGACCTCCAGTACAGCGATGTCGACCCCCGACGGAGCCTCCACGCGGCCCTGGTGACCCGGGGGAAGATGCAGCGGCTGGTCACCGACGACGAGATCGAGACCGCGCGCCTGCACCCGCCGGAGGACACCCGCGCCTACTTCCGCGGGCGGGTGATGGACCTCTTCGGCCCGTCCGTGGTGGCGGCGTCCTGGGACTCGGTCATCTTTGACGTCCCGGACCGGTCCGCCCTGCAGCGGGTGCCGCTGCTCGACCCGCTCCGCGGCAGCCGGGTGCAGGTGGGGGAGATGCTCGACCAGTGCCGCAGCGTGTCGGAGCTGTTCGCGCGCCTCGGACGCTGACCCGGTACCCGGGAAAAAAACTTCCCGAGGTCCTTGTCAATAGGCTGTGAGGCCCCCTACGTTGAGCGAAGATTCTTTCGACTCTCAGGGGATTCTCAATGAAATTAAAGCAAGCGTTTCTGGCGACGGCACTTTCCGCGGCCGTCCTGACCGGTGTGGTGAGCGCGGCTCAGCCGTTCGCCGTGGCCAGCCCGGGGGTCGGGGGCGGGCCGGGCAAGACGGCCGCCACCCAGTACCTGGTCCTGTTCAAGGGCTCTGCGGCCGACGACGCCGCCCGCAAGGCCATCACCAAGGCCGGCGGGACGATCACCGAGGAGAACACCAAGGTCGGCTACGCCTACGTGTCCAGTGACCGAGCCGGCTTCAGCGCCGCCCTGGACGCCTCGGGCGCGGTCGCGGGCGCGGCCAAGGAGCGCATCATCGGGCGGGACCCGGCGCTGCGCCGCGTCGCGGGCTCCGACCTCGAGCGGATGACCGCCGAGCGTAAGGCCGCCAAGGGCGGGGCCGTCACCTCCGATGCGAAGGCGGCACCGGCCCCGATGGCCGAGCCGCTGGCCAACCTGCAGTGGGACATGCGCCAGATCGGGGCCACCCCGACCGGCTCGTACGCCAAGAACCAGGGCTCCCACAAGGTGCGGGTCGGCATCATCGACACCGGGATCGACGGGACCCACCCCGACATCGCCCCCAACTTCGACGCCAAGCTGAGCCGGAACTTCGTGACCGACCTGCCCGACATCGACGGCCCCTGTGAGTACCCCTCCTGCGTCGACCCGGCCAACGAGGACGACGACGGCCACGGCACCCACGTCGCCAGCACCATCGGCGCCCCGATCAACGGCATCGGCATCGCCGGGGTCGCCCCCAAGGTCAGCCTGATCAACATCCGGGCCGGTCAGGACTCGGGCTACTTCTTCCTGAAAGCAACCCTGGAGGCCCTGACCTACGCCGGTGACATCGGCGTCGACGTGGTCAACATGAGCTTTTACACCGACCCGTGGCTGTTCAACTGCAGCAACAACCCGGCCGACAGCCTGACCGAGCGGACGGAGCAGCGGATCATCCGCACCGCCACCCAGCGGGCCCTGGACTACGCCATGCACCGCGGCGTGCTCCCGGTCGCAGCCATGGGCAACGAGTTCACCAACCTGAACAACCCCACCTCCGACGACACGAGCCCGGACTACCCGGCCGACGCCGCCCGGACCCGCCAGATCGACAACTCCTGCATCACGGTGCCCACCGAGTCCAAGGGCGTCGTGGCGGTCAGCTCGACCGGCATCAGCACCCGGATGGCCTACTACTCCAACTACGGCACCGAGCAGACCGATGTGGCCGCCCCCGGTGGCGACGTGTACGACACCGCCGACAACGGGCGCGACCTGAGCCACGCCGTGCTCGCCGCCTACCCGGCGAGCCTGGCCAAGGCCAACGGCGAGCTGAACGAGGACGGCACGCCCAACACCCCGGCGGTCGTCCGGGACTGCCAGGGCGACGTCTGCGGCTACTACCAGTACCTGCAGGGCACCTCGATGGCCTCACCACACGCCGCCGGAGTCGCGGCCCTGGTCGTGGCCCAGCACGGCAAGAAGGACAAGAAGCACGGGGGCGTGGGCCTGAACGTCAACAGCACCCGCAACTGGCTCTACAAGTCGGCGCAGCCGCACGCCTGCCCGATGCCGCGCACCTTCCACTACACCCGGGTCACCGCGAGTGGTGCGGTCATCGAGGCCGACGCGACCTGCACCGGCTCGACCCGCAAGAACGGCTTCTACGGACGCGGGATCGTCAACGCGTACGCCGCCGCCACCGGCTAGGACCTCACCGCAGGACCTAACCATCTGATCGGCCCTGGGGCCCGGTTGGTTAGGCTGAGGGTCTTCGAGGCGAGGAGCAGGAATGGCTGAGTCAGAGCAGAGCCAACGCAGGTCCCGACGGTCCGAGGACGCCGAGACCGAGCAGGTCACCCCGACCGACCCGGCGCACAAGGCCGAGCTGGACTCCGACGTCGACTCCCTGCTGGACGAGATCGACAACGTCCTGGAGGTCAACGCCGAGGAGTTCGTGCGGTCGTTCGTGCAGAAGGGTGGCCAGTGACCGACCCCGCCCGCGCGGCCGGCCTGTCCCCGGAGTTCCTCCGGTCGGGAACGTCGTCCTTCCTGGACTTCGCCGCCCTGGTCGCCCCCAACGTCCTGCCCGCCTCGCGTACGGTGACGGTCTCCGCCCTG
>JBBQAB010000098.1:0-4599 GCA_038198385.1 Propionibacteriales bacterium | reverse complement strand
CCCAGTGCCGCCCGGACCGGAGCCTCCGCGGCCCGCTCCTCCTGCCGGCGGGGCAGGGCGGGCGGTTCGGGGTAGTGACCGGCCAGGAGGTCAGCCAGGGTCGCGCGGACGGCCTCCTCGTCAGGGTCTCCGTAGACGAGCCGTACGTCGCGGCCAACCCGTCCGAGCGCGTGACCGTAGAGGTTGGACCCGCAGAGCGAGTTCAGCCAGAGCCGGTCACCGACGGGACCCGGCTCACGGAACGACCAGGTCACCAGCGGTCGATCAAGCTCGGCGTAAAGCTCCAGGGCGGGGGTGGCGTCGGAGAACGAGGCGCAGACGTTGACCACCACGTCGACGTCGGCCGTGAAGTAGCCGCGGGCGGCCTCCACGTCCTCCGGGGTCATCACCAGGTCGTCGGGACCCAGGACCTCGGCGCCGAGCTCACGGAGTACGCGACGGGCCGCGTCGGCGCGGGACCGCGCCTCCTCGACCACGAACGTGGGCCGAGCGGTGGGGATGACGACCACCCGAGGGCGGCGGGTCAGGGCCGGCCCTGGGGTCGCGGGGCTCATACCCGGGCCGCCATCTGCTGGTCGACCAGGTCGCCCAGTCGCTCGAGCCGGCCGGCCGCGGCGGTCGCGAGCTCGCGTTCGATGTCAGTCACCCCGATGCACGACGCCCACACGGCGCGGCCGGCGAGGAAGCCGCTGGCTCCCTCGCCCATCGCCCAGCCGACGGCGTCGGGGAAGACGTCCTGCGGAACACCGGAGCTGAGCACCACCCACTGCCCGTCGACGGCCTCGGTGATACGGGCGCAGCCACGCCGTACGTCGTCCGCAGAACCCAGACCCTTCAGCGGCACCTCGGCCTTATAGAGGTCGGCGCCAAGCCGGCCCAGCTCCTGGGCCGCTGCGATCACCCCAGCCTCTGTGTCGCAGGACCTACCGTCGGCGCGTCCGCGCGCCACCGGCTCAATGATGGAGAGCAGCCCCGCGGTCCGGCACAGGTCGACGAACTCCTCCACCATGGCCACCCGTCCGCCGGCGGACTGGTCCTCGCGCCACAGGACCAGCAGCTTGAGCGCGACCGCGCCCTGCGCCTTCACCCGCTTGGGGTCGACCAGCCGGTCGATGGTCACCTCGCCCACCAGCTCCCCGTGGGCTGACTCGAAGTGGTCCGCCGAGGCGATCAGCCCGCAGCCAGCAGCCACCGCGCCCGCGTCGACCACGGCGTCGAACGCGAACTGGCGGTCCACCAGCACACCGGAGGCGTGCGGGGTGAGAATCCGGGTCGCGGCGACCTTGAAGTCCTGCAGCTGCTGGTCGGTCACGGCCACGTCCGTGTGCTCGGCGAACATCTTGCGCATCGCCTCACGCTGGTCCACGGCGAGCATGGCGAACGCACCGGACGCTCGCTGCAGTACGGCGAGACTGGGGGCGGTCGGGGTGTCGGTCATTGGTGACTCCTCGGTCGTGATGGGCGGGACATGGGTCAATGGGTGGCGGCGACCGCCGCGTCTGGCCTGGCGGCCAGGAAGTCGGCCAGCTCGTGGGGGTAGGGCACGGCACTACGACCGTCCAACGCGCGGCAGGACAGGGCCGCGACCGCGTTCGCCCGGCGTACGGCTTCGACGAGGGGTGCACCGAAGGCCAGACCTGCGACGAGCGCGCCGTGGAAGACGTCGCCCGCTCCAAGCGTGCTGACCACATCGACCGTGAACGAGGTCACGTGAGCCTCCCTGCCGTCGGCGTCGAGCACGTGCGAACCCTGGGCGCCGTCCGTGGCGACCACAGCGCTGCCCGACTCGTTCTGCGCCGCCCGCAGCAGGTCCTGCGTGCTGAGCGGCCCGAAACGGGCATCCAAGGCTTCGACGGTTGGCGCGTAGAGATCCAGGTCGGCTGCGGTGAAGCCGACGACCTGGTGCCCGCCGTCGTAGGAGATCTGCGGTCGGCCAGACAGCGGCCGGAGGAGCTCCATGATGGGTCGCCAGCCGATGTGGTCGACGTGCACCCAGGTCGACTCGCTGAGCAGCTCGGTCACTTCCGGCCGGGCCAGGTCGACCAGCGGCAGCGGTCGGTTGCTGATGGCACGGGTCCCCGTCGCTGACGCGACGACGACCACGCTCGCCCCAGATCGGGCCCCGGGCACCACCACGACCGCCGAGGTGTCCACTCCCTCCGAGCGCAGACCGTCCAGAATCCGCTCGCCTTCCTCGTCGGAGCCCACGGCGCCCACGAAGGCGGTGCGATGGCCGAGTCGCGACGCGACGACTGCCGCAGTAGCGGCAGGCCCTCCCCCGGCGTACGCGAGCTCCGCGGCGACGAGGCGTTCGTTAGGCGCCGGGTAACGCGGAACCAGGGCCAGCGCGTCGAGCGTCGCAGCGCCGACGAATGTCAGCAGCGGAGCAAAATCCGTGTTCACCGATGAACCTCCAGACGTTGGATGTTCGTAACTTAACATCTAGTGTTGGAATGTCAACATCACGCGGTGGAATCTGATCATCCCTGTTAGAATCCGTGACAAAGGCAGGAGGACTCGCGTGGCTCAGCTACCTGGTGGGCGCCTGAGTGCCGATGAGCGCGAGGGCGCCATCGTGGCGGAGGTTCAGCGCTCAGGTTTCGCGTCGGTCGGCGCCTTGAGCTCGGCCCTCTCGGTCTCCGACATGACGATCCGGCGGGATATCCGCAAGCTCGCGGACCAAGGGGACCTTCGCCTCGTACACGGCGGGGTGAGCCTGCCTCCGGGTGCCCTGGACACCGTGGCCTTCTCTGGCCGAGCCGACGAGGAGTCCGACGCCAAGCGGTTGATTGCGGAGGTTGCCCTTCGGTTCGTGGAACCCAACGCCACGGTCGCGATCGACTCCGGTACCACCTGCTTCGCCGTCGCGGCCGGTCTGGACCGTGCGTTCGGCGGCTGCGTGATCACCCACTCGGTACCGGTCCTGCAGCAGATGGTGTCCCTACCCGAGGCGACGGTCATCGGGCTCGGGGGCGAGCTCCTCGCCGAGAGCCAGGCCCTGATCGGCCAGGCGACCACGGCCGCCGCCGCCGCCCTGTCGGTCGACATCCTCTTCCTCGGGGCCAACAGTGTCGACGCCCGCGGGGTCTATCTCCGTGGGAGCCGGGAACGGCCGGTCAAGTCGGCCCTGATGGCCAGCGCGACCCGTGTGGTGCTCCTGGTCGACGGCACGAAGCTAACCCACTCCGCCCCGGTACGGCTGACCGAGCTGGGAGCGTTGTCAGCCCTGGTGACCAACGGTCCCGTTCCCGCCGAGCTGCAGCGGGCCTGCCGCTCCGACGGCGTGGAGCTCGTCGTCACCTGAGCCTCGGGTCAGGCAGAGCGCTCAGCCCCGACCAGGTCGCGGTCGACGTCGTCCAGAAACTCCTCGGCCAGGTCCCACCACTGCTGGTGCAGCACGTAGTAGCGGTCGCCCGGCTCGAGCCGGACCTGCCAGGGCTTGTCGATGATGAAGTGCAGGTTCTTCACCTCGTCGGCGTTCCACAGCGCGGGGTGCTGGTGCGGCAGGGTCTTGAGCGCGTTGTAGGCGTAGGCCAACGGCACCCAGCGCTGGTGGAAGTGCTCGTTCAGGAAGTCCTGCTCCGCGAACGGGTAGCGCCCAAGATCCTCGACGGCGGCGAGCTCAGCCATCAGCTCGGCGAACACGCCCTCGTCGGGCCGCAGCACCAGGGTGCCGCCGTTCAGGTAGTCCTCGGCCTCGGCGATGCCCGTGCTGCCGACCCGGCCCTTGCCGTGGCTGTAGGCGCAGTTCTCCGGGGTCCAGCTGGCCGGATAGCTGGCGATCTTGTTGGGGTTGCAGCGGCAGGCGTGGCAGGCGGCGATCTGGTCCGCAGCCAGCTCCAGGGCGAACAGCTCGTCCATGTTCTGGGTCACGAGCATGTCGGCGTCGAGGACGACGAGACGCTCGAACTCCGTCAGCCGCCAAACCCCCAGCTTGGTCCAGACCTCGGCGAAGCGGGCGTTGGCGTAGCTGTCCTCCAGGTCACGGTTGGGCCGGATCGGCTGCACCTCGCGCAGCAGGCACCCCTCCGCCTCGAGCACCCGCCGGCGGTCGGCGTCGATCCCCTCGGTCACCATCACGACCAGCGGGTACGGGCTGCCCACCTTCTCCAGCGAGGCCCGCAGCGCGCGTACGCCTATCAGGTAGTCCGGCTGCGTCAGCAGCGTGGCCCAAGCCTTCATCGACAGTCTCCCTCAGGCGATCAGTGGTGGGGGATCAGTTGAACAGCGCGCTGGTGAACGCGTTGTCGAACCGGTGGTGGGGGTCGAGGACCTCGCGGACCTGCCGGAACGCCTCCCACTGCGGATACAGGGCGGGCCAGTCGTACAGGGCCTCGTCGAAGTACTTGCCCCAGTGCGGACGCCCGCCCTCGGCGGCCAGCACCTGCTCGACCGCGCGCAGGAAGCTCACGCCCTCCTCGTTCAGCGAGCCGTCCTCGGCGTAGTAGACGACGAAGCCGAAGAAGCAGGTGTCCTGCCCGTACGCCGGGCTGAGCCAGGAGTCCGACGCCCCGGTGCAGCGCAGGATGATCGGGTAGTGCATGTGCGGCCGGGTCTCGGCGTGCCAGTCCTTGATCTTCTTGACCAGGCCGCCGGCCT
>JBBQAB010000097.1:0-4374 GCA_038198385.1 Propionibacteriales bacterium | reverse complement strand
TGCCGCAGCCGGCCGCGCATCTGGGCGACCCGGGCCAGCTCGTCGGCCACGTCCGGGACCACCAGCTTGGCGGCGTCGGTCGGGGTCGAGGCACGGACGTCGGCCACCAGGTCGAGGATCGGGTTGTCGGTCTCGTGGCCGATCGCGCTCACCACCGGGGTTCGACAGGCGAACACGGCCCGGACGACGCCCTCGTCGGAGAAGGGCAGCAGGTCCTCCAGCGAGCCGCCGCCCCGGGCGATGACGATGACGTCGACCTCCGGACGCTGGTCGAGCTCGACCACCGCGGCCATCACCTGCTCCGCGGCCTGCGGGCCCTGGACGAGCGCGTGCCGTACGGCGAGGCGGACCCCGGGCCAGCGGCGGCGGGCGTTCTCGATGACGTCGCGCTCGGCGGCGCTGCCCGCACCGGTGATGAGCCCGACCGTGCGGGGAAGGAAGGGCAGCCGGCGCTTGCGGGTCCGGTCGAACAGGCCCTCGGCCTGCAGCAGCCGCTTGGTCTGCTCCAGCCGCGCCAGCAGCCGGCCCTCACCGACCGGGGTGATCGCGTCGCAGGCGAAGGAGAAGCGGCCGGAGGCCTCGTAGAAGGAGGGCTTGAGGTGGGCGACCACGGTGGCGCCCTCGGCGAGCGGACCGGCCGAGTCCAGCGTGGTCGGGGAGATCGTCACCGACACCGACACCTCGGAGAGCTTGTCGCGGAGGGTGAGGAACACCGTACGGCTGCCGGAGCGACGGTTGATCTCGATCAGCTGGGCCTCGACCCAGACGGGGCCGAGACGTTCGATCCAGCCGCGGACGAGGTGCACCACCTTGCGCAGCGGCTGGGGGTTCTCCGGCGAGGACTCCAGGGGCACGGGGGTGAGCCTAGCCACTGACCCCGGGCCGAAGCCCCGCGCGCGTGGCCACCCCTGGGTCAACGACGCCTAACCGAAGCCCCGCGCGCGGGGCCGCCCCTGGGTCAACGACGCCTAAACTGGTCGTATGAACAAATCTGTCGGCCCCACGACCGTCACCACCCCGGAGCAGGAGGGCGTGGTCGTCCCCACCCCCGTCGCCCTCGCCGCGCCCCGGATGCGGACCGACGCCGACGCGGCTTCGGCAGACAAGCAGGTCGTGGTCGCCGCACCGCGGGGCTACTGCGCCGGCGTCGACCGCGCGGTGATCACGGTCGAGAAGGCTCTCGACACCTACGGCGCCCCGGTCTACGTCCGGAAGCAGATCGTGCACAACCGGCACGTGGTGGAGAACCTGGAGGCCCGCGGCGCGGTCTTCGTCGAGGAGCTCGACGAGATCCCCACCGGGTCCACCGTGGTGTTCTCCGCCCACGGGGTCTCCCCGGCCGTCCAGGAGGACGCCAAGGTGCGGGGTCTGAAGGCGATCGACGCCACCTGCCCGCTGGTCACGAAGGTGCACCACGAGGCCCGCCGGTTCGCGCGCGACGACCTGGAGATCCTGCTCATCGGTCACGCCGGTCACGAGGAGGTCGAGGGGACCACCGGTGAGGCTCCCGAGCACATCACGCTCGTCCAGTCTCCCGCTGACGTCGCCGGCCTGGAGCTCAAGGACCCGACCCGCGTCGCCTGGCTCTCCCAGACCACCCTGAGCGTGGACGAGACCCTGGAGACCGTCAGCAAGATCCGGGAGAAGTTCCCCCTGCTGATGGACCCTCCGAGCGACGACATCTGCTACGCCACCCAGAACCGGCAGCTGGCGGTCAAGCAGATCGCCGAGCACGCCGACCTGGTGATCGTGGTCGGCTCGGCCAACTCCTCCAACTCCGTCCGCCTGGTCGAGGTCGCCCTGGAGGCCGGAGCCCGGACCTCCTACCGGGTGGACAACTTCACCGAGATCGACCTGGCCTGGCTTGAGGGCGTGTCCTCGGTCGGGGTCACCAGCGGCGCCTCGGTGCCCGACGACCTGGTCCAGGGGGTGCTGGACCTGCTCGTCTCTGAGGGCTTCCCGGTGGCGCGGGAGGAGCGGCTGACCGAGGAGTCCCTCGTCTTCGCCCTGCCGCCGGAGCTGCGGCGCGACCTGAAGGCCGGAGCGGTCAACGACTGAGCGGTCAACGACTGAGCGGTCAACGACTGAGCGGTGACCGCGGCCCGCCCGGCGGCTCAGGACGAGCGGAGGTCTCGCTCCTCGGTCCCACCGAGGTCACTCTCGCTCAGCAGCTCCAGCAGGTCCGGGTCGCCCCGGACCAGCTCGGCCGCCTCGGGCACCGCGCCCGCCCGACGACGTGAGCCTCGACCGACCAGTGGCTCGACCCGCGTGGCGTCGTCGACCAGCTCGGGGGCCTGGATCTGGCGGACCGACTCGTCCACCGCAGTCAGCGCGGTGAGCTCGTGCTCGCTCACCTTGAGGTCGCGGAAGCGGCGGGCCCGGACCAGAACCGTGCCCTCGACCGTCGCGATGGTCTCGTTGTAGGCGTTGACCGATGTCCGGAGCGCCCGCCCCAGCTTGTCGAACCGGTTACCCATCAGTCCCAGCTTCTCGTGCAGCTCGCGGCCCAGCTTGAACACCTCGGCCGCACTCTCGGCCAGGGCCGCCTGCTTCCAGCCGTAGGCCACCGCCCGCAGCATCCCGATCAGGGTGGTGGGGGTGGCCAGGACCACGTCGCGGGCGGCGGCGTAGTCGTACAGGTCGGGAATCTGGTCCAGCGCCGCGGTGAAGAAGATCTCGTTGGGCAGGAACAGGACCACGAACTCTGGGCTCTCGGCGGCCTTCCAGTACTGCTTGGACGAGAGCTGGTCCACGTGCAGCCGGACGTGGCGGGCGTAGCGGGCCAGAGCCTCGGCCTGCACCGCCTCGTCGTCGGACTCCGCCGCCTCCAGGAACGCGGTCAGCGGCACCTTCGAGTCGACGAACAGGTGCTTTCCCTCGGCAAGGTTGACCCGCATGTCGGGCCGCATCATCCGGTCGTCGACCGTCACCGTGCTCTGCAGGTCGAAGTCACAGCGCTCCATCATCCCGGCGATCTCGGCCACCCGCTTGAGCTGGGTCTCACCCCATGACCCGCGGATCTGCGGCTTGCGCAGCGCGGTGATCAGCGCACCCGTCTCCCGCCGCAGGGTCTCGCCCGTCTGCTGCACGCTGCGGACCTGCGCCCTGAGGTCGGTCGACATGGCGACCCGCTCCTTCTCGACGTCGATCAGGCGGGTGTTGAACTTGTCCAGGCTCTCCTTGACCGGGGTCATCAGCAGCTCGGTGCGCTTCAGCCGCTGCTCGGCCACGGCCTCCGCCGCCTGGCCCTGGCGGGCCAGGGTCTCGGTCGAGAGCACCTTGAACTGGTTGAGCATGACCTCGCGGTCCGCGGCGATCTCGCGGGCCCGGTCCAGGGCCGCGTCCCGCTGGGCCAACGCCGTGGCCATGGCCGCGGACACCTCGGCCGCCTCGACCTGTGCCGCTGACGCCTCGGTGCGCACCTCGGCGACCAGGGCCGCCGTGTCGGCCCGGGTGTCGGCCGCGTCGGCCCGGAACCGGGCCATCTCGGTCCGCGCGTCGGCCGCCTCTGTCCGGGCCTGCGCAGCCTCGCCGCGGACCTGGGCGAGCTGGGTCTGAGCGTGCGCCAGCTCGGTCCGCAGGTGCGCCTGCTGGCTGTCGGCGCGGGCCACGTCGCTGTCGCGGCGGGCCCGGGTGACCAGCAGACACGCGAGGGCGCCGAGCACCAGCCCGACGACGAGGCCGCTGACCAGGGTGGCGAGGGAGGATCCGTCCATACCGGAGATAGTGCCCGCGGCCACTGACAATTCCGGGACGCCGCTCCGACCGGGGCCGGACCGGCCCCGGTGGGCTCGCTCTGTCGGCGGTGGTGGGTAGGTTGTCGCCCATGCCACCCGCCCTCGAGCACGTGCTCGACCTCGCTGCCTTCGTGAGCGCGTCCCCGTCCTCCTTCCACGCCGCCACCGAGGGTGCGCGCCGCCTCGAGGCTGCCGGCTTCGTCCGCCAGGTCGAGCACGAGGCCTGGGACGCGTCCCCAGGCGGCCACCACCTGGTTCGCGACGGGGCCCTGCTCGCCTGGCGGATTCCCGAGGGGGCGGGTCCGGTGACCCCGTTCCGGATCGTGGGCTCCCACACCGACTCCCCGACCTTCGCCCTCAAGCCCCGTCCCGACGTCGGCGGCTACGGCTGGCAGCAGCTCGGGATGGAGATCTACGGCGGCCCGCTGCTCAACTCCTGGCTGGACCGGGAGCTGGGTCTGGCCGGCCGGCTTGCGCTGCGCGACGGCTCGACCCGGCTGGTGCGGACCGGGGCGATCATGCGCATCCCGCAGCTGGCCGTCCACCTCGACCGCTCGGTCAACGAGGACGGGGTGAAGCTTGACCGGCAGCAGCACACGGCCCCCGTCTGGAGCGTGGGCCACCGGGGGCTGTCGGT
>JBBQAB010000096.1:0-11001 GCA_038198385.1 Propionibacteriales bacterium | reverse complement strand
TGGACCCACGGGCAGCGTCGTTCAGTGGGCGACGGCCTTCTCCGCACCCGCACCGGTCAGGGACCGCACCGACAGCTCGTCGTAGCGCTTCTGGCTGGTCGTGTCCTTGCTGATCAGCGTGCCGACGATCCCGCAGAGGAACCCGAAGGGGATCGAGACCAGGCCCGGGTTCCGCAGCGGGAACCAGGCGAAGTCCATCGTCGGGACCAGCGAGGTCGGGGCGCCTGACCCCACCGGGGAGAAGATCACCAGCACCACGGCGGCCAGCAGACCGCCGTAGATGCTGAAGGTCGCTCCCATTGTGTTGAAGCGGCGCCAGAACAGGTTGAACAGCAGCGCCGGCAGGTTCGCCGAGGCCGCCACCGCGAAGGCCAGCGCGACCAGGAACGCGATGTTGAGGCGCTGGGCGGGTATGGCCAACGCGATCGCGACCGCCCCGATGCCGAAGGCAGCGACCCGGACCACGATCATCTCGCTCCGCTCGCTGGCCTTGCCCTTCTTGATGACGCTGGCGTACAGGTCGTGCGCCACCGAGGACGCCGAGGTCAAGGTCAGGCCGGCGACCACGGCGAGGATGGTGGCGAAGGCCACCGCCGAGATCACGGCGAGCAACACCGCGCCACCCAGCGTGCCCTCCCCACCGCCGACCGCCTGGGCCAGCAACGGTGAGGCGGCGTTGCCCGAGGTGAGGGCGATCTGGCTGCCCTTGGCCGTGTTGACCAGGGCGGCCGCACCGAAGCCCAGCACCAGGGTCATCAGGTAGAAGGCGCCGATCAGCCCGATCGCCCACAGCACCGACTTGCGGGCGGCGTTGGCCGTCGGGGTCGTGTAGAAGCGGATCAGGATGTGGGGCAGGCCGGCGGTGCCCAGCACCAGGGCGAGACCGAGCGAGAGGAAGTCGAACTTTCCGACCAGGTCCTTACCGTAGAGCTGGCCGGGTTGCAGGAACGCCTGACCCTTGCCGGAGTTCTGGGCTGCGGCGCCGAGCAGCTCGGAGAGGTTGAAGTGGAACTGGGCGAGCACCAAGATGGTGATCAGGAGAGTACCGATGATCAGCAGCACTGCCTTGACGATCTGCACCCAGGTGGTGCCCTTCATGCCTCCCAGCGTCACGTAGACGACCATCAGGATGCCGACCCCGACGATGACCAGGTTCTTCACGGTGGGGTCGGTGACCCCGAGCAGCAGACCGACCAGCGCTCCCGCCCCGACCATCTGGGCCAGGAGGTAGAAGATCGAGACCACGATGGTCGAGGTGGCGGCGGCGCTGCGGACCGGCGTCTGCCGCATCCGGTAGGCCAGCTGGTCGGCCATCGTGTAGCGACCGGAGTTCCGCAGCAGCTCGGCGACCAGCAGCAGGGCGACGAGCCAGGCGACGAGGAAGCCGATCGAGTAGAGGAAGCCGTCGTAGCCGTAGAGCGCGATCGATCCGGAGATGCCGAGGAACGAGGCGGCGGACATGTAGTCCCCGCCGATGGCCAGGCCGTTCTGGAAACCCGTGAAGTTGCGGCCGCCGGCGTAGTAGTCGGCTGCGGTCTTGTTCTGCCGTGAGGCCCAGAAGGTGATGCCCAGCGTGAGGGCGACCACGGCCAGGAACAGCCCGATGGTCAGGCCCCGGTTGCCGGTGGCGAGCGGAACGAGCAGCAGCGCGCTCATCGGCCGGTCTCCTTCTCGAAGTCCTCACGGAGCTTGGTCGACAGCGGGTCGAGAGCCTTGACCGCGTGCCGGGAGTAGAGGATCGCGATGATGAAGGTCGAGGCGAACTGCAGCAGCCCGAAGACCAGGGCGACGTTGATGTTGCCGACCACCTTGGTGTCCATGAACCCGCGGGCCCAGTTGTTGCAGATCACGTAGGTGACGTACCAGACCATGAAGGCGATGGTGGCAGGGAGGGCGAACCGGAGGTAGCGACGCTTGAGCTCGAGAAAGTCCTCGCGCTGAGCCATCCGGTTATAAGCGCCCAGATCGTCCTTGGCCTGCTGGGATGGTTTCTTGCGGGGTTTCACTGGTCGTCCGGCAGTGGTCATCTGCTACCTCCGTTGGTTGCGTGGCTAGACCATAACGCAACTGGTATGAACGGAACGCGCCGAACGGCAGGGACTACAGGCGGATCGCCAGACCGAGGTCGTCCTCGGCGTCCAGGCTGAGCTGGGTGTGGTCGACCACCGCTCGCCACGCCAGCGTCCGGAAGGGCAGCATCAGGGGCTCGGGCGCGCGCGCCGAGGTGTCGTACAGGTGCCCGACCTCGGCCAGCAGGTCGGTTCGCTCGGCCGAGAGCAGGCTCTGGACCGCCGGCTGGCACTCCACCATGGAGACGAGCCCACCGCGGGTCGTCGGGACCCAGGTGCGGAAGCTGCGCCGCTCGACCGTCCCGAAGTAGGGGCTGTCCTCGACCGCGGCGAGGGAGGACACCCCGTACGCGCCGCTCATGGCCTGCGGGTCGGCTTGCTGGACGATGGCGGTCAGACGCTTGACCCAGGGGACGGTGTCGTCCCGGGTCGTGTAGACCACGGCCAGGTGGCCGCCGGGCTTGAGCACCCGGGCGATCTCGGTCATGGCCAGACCGGGCGCGAAGTGGTGCAAGGTCTGGGCTGCGGTCACCACATCGAAGTGGCAGGAGAGGAAGGGGAGGGACTCCACCTGTCCGGCGACGTGCAGCCGGGTGCCCAGGCGTGCCGCGACCGCGGCCACCGCGGCCGGGTCCCGGTCGACGCAGAACACGTCGTGGCCCTGCTCGTGCAGCATCCCGGCGAAGCCGCCCGCCCCCGAGGCGAGGTCGAGCACCCGCCGCCGCGGCTCTCCCGTCATCCAGCCGGGGGCGTCGACCGGATAGGGATTCCGGCGCGTACTCATGGGGCAGACTCTATTACCGTGCCCGACCCCTTGGCCGACCTTGCCCGCCTAGAGGGCGTCCCCTCCGCCCTCGCCTCCGCGCGCGACGCCGTCGACGCGGTGCTGCGGGATCGCGGCCGGCGGCAGCTGAGCGCCGAGACCCAGGCTCAGGCCCGGGTGGCCGCCGCACGGGCCAGCGCGGAGCTGACCGGGGACCCAGAGACCTGGCTGGTCGGGTCCCTCCGGCTGGTGGCTGAGCTTTCCGCCCTGGCCCCGCTCATCCGGGTCGCTCCGGCCCAGGTCCTGGCCCGGACCCACACCCTCCTCGCCCGGGGGGTGCTGGCCGACGCGGACCTGGGACGCACGGACGTCACGCCGGGTCGTGAGGCGCGGCTGGCCGGCCTGGTCGAACTCCTGACCGGGCCGACCGCGGCGCCGTCCATGCTGGTGGCGGCGGTCGCCCACGCCGAGCTGGTGGCAATACGGCCGTTCGGGGCGGCGAGTGACCTGGTGGCTCGGGCGGTCGAGCGGCTCGTGCTGGTCCAGGCCGGCATCGACCCGCAGGCCGTGGTGGCCGTGGAGGCCGGTCACCTGGCGAGTGGGACGGTCTACCGCAGCCGGCTGGCCGCCTACGAGGAGGGCACGGTGGCCGGGGTCGGCGCCTGGGTCCGGCATTGCGCCGACGCCGTGAGCTACGGGGCGGAGCTCGTCTCCGCGCGTCGCTGACCACGGGCTGGAGATTGTGGCCGAGGTCGGCGGAGGGTCCGGACGTGACTCGGCGCCCGCCGTGGCGGGCGCCGTGCCTTGCACTTCGATGACGTGACCAGGCGTGCTGCTCATTGTGTTGGCCCGGATATGCCGGGCGCAACGACCCGTCTTGGATGGGTGATCGCCGCGTGGGTACGTCGTCGAGGTGCGAGGTGTCTGCCGGCCCGTCAGAGACGAGCCGATCTGTTCCTTACCTCCATTTGTACGCCTCCGAAGCGGTCCTTGGAAAGACCTGGGCGGCCCTGAATTAGTTTGTCGGGACATGGCCGGGTCCTGGTCCGGGCGCTCTCCGGGCGGACGCCGGGTTCTATCCGCCGGGTGCCCTCCACCGGGTTCCCGGTCCGTCCGCTGCTGTCCACAGGTGGTCGGTCGCCGTCGCTGTCCACAGACCGGGGCGTCTCGGGCTCTGGTGCGGACACTCGGCCGCACACTCCCGGCATGGAGCTGCCTCAGAGCGCGTACCCACCCGTCGCGATCGTGACCGCCGACCCGGACCTGCTCGAGGACATTCTCTCGGTGACCGCCGCGGTGGGGGTCGAACCCGAGGTCTATCCCGACCCCAGCTCGCTGCGACGACGATGGTCCGAGGCTGCGACGGTCCTGGTGGGGGTCGACCTCGCCGAGCCGGTCGCCGCACTGCGGCTGCCTCGCCGCCGCGACATCGTCGTGGTGGGACGTGAGTCCGACCATGAGGTTCTGCACCGGTGGTCCCTCCATCTCGGGGCGGCGGTCGTGGTCTTCCCGACCGGCGCGGCCTGGCTGTCCGGGGTCCTGGCCGGGTCGGGAGGCCGTGGTCGCGGGTCCGGGACGATCCTGGGCGTGCTGGGTGGCTCCGGTGGTGTCGGCGCCTCGACGGTGGCCGCCGCGCTCGGCGTGGTCGCGGCCCGGGAGCGGCGCTCCGTGCTCTGGGTCGAGGCCGACCCGTACGGCGGTGGCCTGGATCTTCTGCTCGGGGCCGAGCGGCTCCCGGGCTGGCGCTGGCCACGGCTGGCGGGGGCCAGGGGTCACCTGGGTGACCTCCGCGGTCAGCTGCCGAACGTCGAGGGTGCCGACCTGCTGGCCATGGCCCGGGGGGTCGGAGTCGGGGAGCGGGACGTGGGCCCCGAGGAGCTGGAGGCCGTCCTGCTCTCCGCCGAGCACAGCCATGACCTGGTGATCGTGGACCTGCCCCGGTGCACCGGCCCGGCCCCCCAGGTCGCCCTCGGTCTCGCTGGGCTCGTGGTCGTGGTCGTGCGGGCGGACGTCCGCGGGGCGGCGGCTGCCCGGGAGCTGCTGCGCGACCTCGACGTCGGCTGTCCGGTGGGCCTGGTCGTCCGTCTTGACCGGTCCCGGAGCCTGGACCCGGTGACGGTCGCGAACGGGCTGGAGCTGCCGCTGTGGGCGGTCTGTCCTGACGACCGGACTATCCCGGTGTCCGCGGAGCGGGGTGACCCACCGGGTCGGTCCGGGCGGAGCCCGATGGCGGTGGCCTGCCGGGAGGTGCTCGAGCAGCTCCCGGCTCGAGGGAGAGCGGCGTGAGGGAGGCCGACCTGGACCCGCTCCGTATGCGGCTGTCGGCCCTCCCGCGGAGCTGGACACCCGTCGACGTGGCCGCGGCGATGAGAGCGGAGGGGCTGCTGGTCACAGACAGCTCGGTGCGCGCAGCCGTGGAGCTGCTCCGCCGGCACAGCGTCGGCGCCGGCCGGCTGGAGCTGCTGCTGCGGGAGCCGGGCGTGACCGATGTTCTGGTGAACGGCCCGGCCCACGTCTACGTCGACCGCGGTTCGGGCTTGGAGCCGGCTGGAGTCGTCTTCGACGACGAGGCCGAGGTGCGCCGCCTGGCCCAGCGGCTGGCGGCCTCCGTGGGCCGCCGACTCGACGAGGCCGCCCCGTTCGTCGACGCCCGACTGCCCGACGGGAGCCGGGTGCACGCCATCCTGGGGACGCTGGCCAGTCCGGGCACCTGCCTGTGTATCCGGGTGCCAGCCGAGCGGTCGTTCTCGCTGGGCGACTGTGTCGCCTCCGGCTCGCTCAGCCGGGACGGCGCCGCCCTGCTCAGCCGGATCGTGTTCAGCCTGTTGGCCTTCCTGGTCAGCGGGGGCACGGGTTCGGGCAAGACCACCCTGTTGGCGGCGCTGCTGGGCCTGGTGCCCCCTGGGGAGCGGATTCTGGTGGTGGAGGACTCGCGGGAGCTGGCACCGAGCCACCCGCACGTGGTGTCGCTGGAGGGTCGGCCGCCCAACGCCGAGCTGACCGGGGCTGTGACCCTCACCGACCTGGTCCGCCAGTCGCTCCGGATGCGTCCCGACCGGCTGGTGGTCGGGGAGGTCCGGGGGGCGGAGATCTGCGACCTGCTGACCGCGATGAACACCGGCCACGAAGGTGGCTGTGGCACCGTCCACGCCAACTCGGCGGCCGACGTCCCGGCCCGCCTGGAGGCGTTGGCCGCTCTGGGCGGTCTGCCCCGGGAGGCTCTGCACGCCCAGCTGGCGGCGGCCCTGCACGCGGTGGTGCACGTCGTACGCGAGGAGGGCGGGCAGCGGCGGGTGTCCGAGGTCGCGGTGCTGGAGCGGGACCAGGCCAGCGGCCTGACCCGGACCGAGGCCGCCGTCAGCTTCGACGCCGATGGACGGATTCGGCGAGGCCCCGGCGCCGCCCGGCTCGACCACCTGCTGACCGCGTGACCGGGATGGGCCGGTCCGTACGACGGTGGCCGGCTCCCCGTCGGCCCTGGGGAGTCCGGTGATGATCCTGCTGGCCGTCGCCCTGGCCTGGGCGGCGACGCTCCTGGCTGTGGCGCGGCCCCGGGAACAGGACCTGTCGGGGCGGCTGCAGGGACCGGCCGGCGGGTCGACCGCAGGAGCGAACCACCCGGGGAGGTCGGCCGGGCCGGTGGTCGGCGGAGTCGTCGTCGTCGTCGTCGTCCTCCTCGTCCCCGCGGCGGGCCTGCTGGCCGGTTCCCGCGGAACCGTGCTGGTGGGTTGTCTGGCCGCCGTGGCGGCGACGGCGGTCCGCTGGTGGCGGTCGCACCGCCGCACCCGGCTGGTCGCGGCGAGGAGGGTCGAGGTGGCCCGAGCCTGCTCGGTGCTTGCCTCCCACCTCCGGGTCGGCCAGATCCCCTCCGATGCGCTCGCGGCGGCCTCGGTCGACTGTCCCGTGCTCATGGAGGCGGTCCGGACCCAGGACATCGGGGGCGACGTCGTCGAGCTCTGGCGACAGCAGGCCCGGCAGCCGGGGCGGTCCGGGCTGCTGGACCTGGCGCGTTCCTGGCGGGTGGCGGTGGACTCGGGGGCACCGCTGGCCCCCGTCCTGTCCGTGGCCGCCGAGAGTCTGCGGTCGGACCAGGTGCTGCAGGGGGTTGTGGCGGGGGAGCTGGCGGCACCTCGGGCCACGGCCAAGGTGATGGCGGTGCTGCCCGCCCTGGGGGTGGCCATGGGCTACCTGCTGGGTGGGAGTCCGCTGACCTGGCTCTGGGCCGAGCCGCTGGGGTGGGCCTGTCTGAGCGGCGGTGTGCTGCTCGCCTGCGCGGGGGTGCTGTGGATCGAAGCGCTGGCTGAGCGCGCCTCCGTCACACGTGCGGGAGGGTGAGGACGTGGGTGAGGTGCTGGGTTCACACTGGGGAGTGGTCGCGGCGCTAGCGGCGGCCGTCAGCGCGCTGTTGCTGGTGCGCAGGCCGGCCACGATGGAGAGCGCTCTGGGTCCGGTGGGGCCAGAGGCTGGTGCGGAAGGGCTCTGGTCAAGACTGGTGCGCGGACGACCGGACGCATCCGGCGTACGGACTCGTCTCCTCGTCTCGGCCGCAGCGGCGACCAGCCTGGCCTGCCTCGCGGTCGGCCTCGGGGCGCCGTACGGCGGTGTCGTGGTCGCGGCCCCCGTGGTCGCTGCACTCCTGGTGGTCGGGTTAGGACATCTCGAGCCGGCCTCCACCCGGGCTCGGCGGCTGCGTCTGGTTCTGGAGACCCCGCAGGCCCTCGAACTGCTCGCCGCGTGTCTGGCCGCCGGCCTGCCGGTACGGACGGCCTGCCGCGCCGTGGCCGGAGCCTTTGACGGGCCGGTGGGGGAGGACCTCGGGCGGGTGGTCGCGGTGGTGGACCTGGGGTTGTCCGACGCAGAAGCCTGGCGCTCGATCCGTGACCATCCGCAGCTCGGTCCGGCCGCGGCCGACCTGGCGCGTTCGGTCGAGTCGGGGACCAAGCTGGAGGAGTCGCTCCGCCATCACGCCGCCGCCGCCCGGGAGGAGCGAGGCCAGACCCTGCAGGTGGTAGCGCGAGGGGTTGGGGTGCGCAGCGTGCTGCCGATGATGATCTGCTTCATCCCGTCCTTCCTGCTCCTCGGAATCGTCCCGACCCTGGTGTCGGCCATCTCGCGCGCTCTGTCCTGAGCTGGCGCCTCCGCGGCTCGTCTCGTCCGGCTTGGGCTGCCCTGCCCTGGGTCTGCCCGGCTGAACCTGCACTGCTCTGGGCCTGCGCTGGCCCGGGTCTGGCGTGGCTGGTCGTGGCACGGGTCGGGGCCATCCCATGAGGTCGGATCTCGCTGCGCTCCGGATTGCGGCTGAGCTTCCTGCTGGCGGCCAGAGGCTGGCGCTCAGTCCGGTCCGGCTCGGCATGGCTCATCCCGGCTGGGCTCATTGGGCCCGGATCCGGTGTGCGCGCGACTCAGGGCGTCCGCGCAGCTCCAGGCCGATCTTGGGCGGGCAGCAGCCCGGTCTGACGTGGGATATCCAGCTGGTCCGACCCCCCGGCCGCCGTCCCCGGTCGGTCCGACCCCGGTCACCAGTGCCGCTGGTCCGGCTCTGGCCGCCGTCGCGACCGGTCCGTCCCTGGTCACCATCGCCGGCCACCATCCAGTGGCCTCCATCCCGGCCGGTCCGTCGGTGGCCTCCATCCCGGCCGGTCCGTCGGTGGCCTCCATCCCGGCCGGTCCGTCAGTGGCCTCGGCCCGGCCGGTCCGACCCTGGCCAGCTTCGCGTGCGTGCCGGGGAACCCGAACCGCGGCGGGAGGCCCACGTCTTTCCCCACCCGACTATGGCGGGACGGGACATGCCCCTCCCCGGCGGTGGGACGAGACGTGCCCCGTGACGGCCGGTCGTCCACAACCAGACGCGGCCTCCTAAGGGCTGTCCACAGACGGCTTCGGGCCGTGGTCGATCGACCCCTCCATCCACACACTCCTGATGCATCCGCAGGGATGCCGTTCCCACCGGGGGCGCCACTCAAGGAGGAACCATGACGAAGACCGACACCACCACCCGCTCGCTGACGCAGCTGACGGAGGCGGAGTCGCTGGAGGTGCGCGACGACAGCCGTGAGGACGGGGACGAGGGTGCGGCCGCCCTGGTCGCGGGCCCGTCGGCGCCGGACACCCTCACCCGGCGACGTGACGACCGGGGGATGGTCTCGGCCGAGTGGGCGGTGGGGATCATCGCGGCGATCGCTGTGGCCGGCGTGCTGCTGGCCGTGGTCACCGACGGCTCGGTCAAGGACGCCATCCTCAAGTTCATCCTCGCGGCCATCAACCAGTTCTCCGGCGGGTTCGGGAAGCTCTGGTAGCCGGCGGCCGGCCGGCCGGGGTCCCGGGATGTCCCGCGTACGGGAGGAGCGGGGGATGGCGACGGCCGAGCTGGCCGTCGCCACCCTGGCGGCCTTCGCCCTGCTCTCGCTGATGATCTGGGGGATCTGGCTGGTGATGCTGCAGGTCCGGTGCATCGACACGGCCGCCGCCGTGGCCCGTCAGGCCGCCCGGCACGACTCGGCGCAGGAGGCTCGGATGGTCGAAGCGGCACCCGTCGGGGCCGTCGTGTCGGTTCGCCGGACCGACCGGCTCGTCCAGGTCACGGTGCGCCTGCGTGCCCGCTCGTTCGCCCGGGGCCTGCCGGAGGTCCCGCTGCGGGCGGAGGCGGCCGTGGTCCCCGAGCCGGAGGCCGGAGGGTGAGGGGGGTGTGGGCACCCGGGGGACGCGGGGGTGGGCACGTCTGGAGGTCCGGGCGCGGCGAGCGGGGCAGCGCGTCGATGCTGATGGTGGGGGTGATGGGGGTGGTCCTGCTGCTGGGGAGCGCCGGGATCGTCGTCACGTCCTATCTGGTGGCATACCACCGGGTCCGGGCGGCGGCCGACCTGGCTGCGCTCAGCGGGGCGACCGCCTACGCCCGCGGAGAGGATGCGTGCGATCAGGCGTTGGAGACGGCACGAGGCAACGGAGTCGCGGTCCTCGACTGTGCCCAGACGGGCGACCTGGTCGACTTCGTCGTGTCCGTCTCGGTGACGCTCGAGGTCAGGATCGGTTTGGCGGGACTGCCCCGCTCGGTGGGTGCTGCGGCGCACGCCGGACCGGTTCGATGAGCCGGCCGCCGGGGATGTGGTCACCGGCGGCCGACCCGGCTGCGGGTGTCGCCTCCGTCGGTGTCAGCTCCGTCGGTTCAGCTCTGCGGCGGGTCGCTGGGGCGGTCGTCCGTATCCTGGTCGTCCTCCCCGGGGCCGGCCGGCTCACCCACCGGCTCCTCGGGGTCTGCGGGCTGTGGGGACTTGATGATGATGGTGGCGACTCCGGCCTCCAGGTCGATGCCGAACGGAGCTCCGCCGCCGGGTACCGGTCGTGACAAAGACATGTGGTGCTCACTTTCCGTCGGGGGCTGCGCCCGCAGGGACACCCCCAGTGTGCGATGCCGTCGGCAACGGTGACCGCCCGACCCGGGTCGTTGACGACTTGTGGCTCGATGTTTGCGGGGCGAGGTGACCAAACCAGTAGTGCATGTGGTTAGACTGCGCCGGTCGGAGCCGTCGCCGCCCGCGTCGGCGGCTCACAGACGCCGACCCCCCCCGCGCAGTGTTGTCATCCAGGAGGCCCCTCTATGTCCGCACTTCCAGCTCCCTTGGAAGTCACCGGTATCACCCTGTCAGGTTCCAACCTGACTCTTGTCGCCCTCGTCGGCGTCATTGCGGTGATCGCCCTGGTGATGGCCATGGTGTTCCGGCGCGAGGTTCTGGCCGCCGGGGACGGCACCCCGAAGATGCAGGAGATCGCCCTGGCGGTCCAGGAGGGCGCCAGCGCCTACCTCGCCCGCCAGTTCCGCACCCTCGGGTTCTTCGCCGCCGCGGCCTTCCTGCTCCTGCTCGCACTGCCCGTGCACAGCAGCGTCGGCTTCGGGGGCCTGACCCTGCGGATCGCCCGCTCCATTGCCTTCCTGACTGGCGCATTCTTCTCCGCTCTGATCGGCTACATGGGGATGTGGCTCGCGGTGCGGGCCAACCTCCGGGTGGCCGCCGCTGCCCGTTCCGACGGTCGCGACCCGGCCATGAAGATCGCCTTCCGTACCGGCGCCCACGTCGGGATGGCCACCGTGGGCCTGGGTCTGCTCGGTGCCTCGGTGGTCGTCTTGATCTTCCGCAGCGACGCCCCGACCATCCTCGAGGGCTTCGGCTTCGG
>JBBQAB010000095.1:0-3009 GCA_038198385.1 Propionibacteriales bacterium | reverse complement strand
CCCGGCCAGCACCTCTTCCACATCCGCCGCGACCACCGAGACCGCGGTGAGCGCGGCCGCCCAGAGCTCGCCGTACAGTCCGTTGCGGGTGTGGCTCAGCCGCCCGTCGACCCAGGCGAGCCGGGCAGCCGCGTACGGGTCCCCGGGTCGGACCCAGCCAAAGACGTCGCCGCGAATCAAGGCGCCGATCCACTCCCGGAACGGGTTACGCCGCAGCGCCACCTCCTCCAACGGCAGGGCGAGCAGCAGGTTGCGGTAGGCCGACCGCTCAGCGGTGAAGGTCCGGGCGGCGGGCAGGTCGGCCAACCAGGCGAGCGCGACGTCTTCGGTGCCCAGCTCTGCACCGCGACGTTCCAGCAGCGCGAGGTTCAGCATCGGGAAGTTCAGGTCGTCGTCCTCCGGCATCCCCCGGATGTTCTCTCGCAGGCTGGTGGTCGCGGACCTCCGGTTCCAGGGCCAGGAGGCCGCGGTGGCCACGCTCAGACCCACGGCCGTGAAGTAGCTGCGGACCGGCCAGTTGCCCGTCTCGGCGGCGATGGTCTGGATCGCCCGCCGCGGCAGCTTCTCCACCGGCTTGCCCAGCAGACAGCCCGCTGCCCGACCGAGCCAGGCCCCCGTCAGCCGGTCGGGTAGGTCAGGCCCCGCGGGGGTGGGTGTCTGGTCGCGCGGCCAGGAGGCCTCCACCCCGGCCAGGGTGGCGGGGTGCGCCGGGTCATCCGGGCGCGGCAGGGTGTCGATCTCGTCGAGCAGCCGCTCGGCCAGCCGGCGTTGCTCCGGGGTCGCAGCGGTATCCCCGACGCCGCTGACGGGAGGGGTCAGCGAACCGCCGGCTTGGTCCAGCCAGCGGGCCTCCTGTTCGGCAACGTCGCAACCTTCGTGACGGGACTGGACCAGCTCGTGCAGCAGAAGGTCCTCCGGCTGCACCCAGGTAAGCCTCACTCGGCGGCCCTGGTCGATGTCTGTGTCGTTCTGGTCAGCAGGACACGGGTGTGCTGCCGATGCTGCTCGGCTGCGTCCAGGTCGGCGGCAAGGATCTCGGCTGCCGCTCCCGCCAGGTGTTCGGCGACGGTAGCCAGGTCGATCCGGCTGGCGGCCTCCACGTCAGCGACCCAGTCCGAGGGTACGGCGCCCGCCCCGCCCAGCGCGCCACAGACGGCACCCGCCATGGTCGCGATGGAGTCGGCGTCCCGCCCGTAGTTGACCGCGCCCAGCACCGCACTGCGCAGGTCACCGCCGGCGGCCAGGCAGAAGCCGAGGGCGACGGGAAGCTCCTCGATGGACTTGGTGCGGCTCGGCCGGCGGGCGTCCAGCTCGGGCGCACGGTAGTCCTCCCCCACGGTGTCGAAGGGCCGAACGGCTTCTCGCAGCGCCCTCCGGACCAGCCCGGCCTCGGGGTCGGGGCCGAGAGCCCGCGCGGCCCCGGTCACCGCGACCAGAGCCGCGCGGGTCCCGTCGTGGGCCACCTCGACCGCGGCCGCCACCACGTCCTCGACGGTCGCGCCGGGGGTGAGGGCCGCGGCGACCGCGGCGGCAAAGACTCCTGCCGCCTCCCGGCCGTAGCTGGACTGGTGGGCTCCAGCCAGGTCGATGGCCTCGGCGTACGCCGCCCGTGGGTTGGCCGCGTTGACCACCCCCACCGGAGCGACGTACATGGCGGCACCACAGTTGACGATGTTGCCCACCCCGGCCTCGCGGGGGTCGACGTGGCCGTAGTGAAGGCGGGCCACCAACCACTTCTCGGCCAGGAAGACCCGCTGCAGGATCAGAGCCTCCGCCTCGAGCTCGGGGATCCAGACCTGTTCTCCGATCAGCAGCGGGACCAGGTCGGTGGCCATCGCGTAGGCGTCCAGATGGCACCGCCGAGAGGCATAGACCTGTACGAGGGCGTGGGTCATCAAGGTGTCGTCAGTGATGTGCCCGTCGCCCTTGTGGTACGGCGCGATCGGCCGCGCGTGGCGCCAGTCCTCGAACCACGGACCGACGATGCCCTCCACCGGTCCGCCGTGTCGGGCCTGGATTGCCTCCGGGGTCCAGCCCTCGGTCGCCCCTCCGAGGGCATCGCCCACCGCCGCGCCAGCCAGCACCGCCCAGGTGCGGTCCCGCAAGATGTCCATATCGTCCCTCTCGTCGTGCCGGATTGCCCCCGGCCCAGATCACGCGGGTAGGTAACCCTCCCGGGGTTGCCCCCGTCTCAGCGGTTGACCGTGGCCCAGCCATCGGTAAGCGCCTTCTGCAGGGCGGTGGCGTCGCTCTTGCCCGCAAGGAACTGCTGGAAGGCGGGCGTGGCGATCTGGTCCTTCCACTGGGGATAGTTGTCGACGGTCTGGAACGGCGCCTCCTGGAGCTGAGCGCCGGAGGCCATGATCTCCTTCCAGCCGTTCTTGCCGCCGGTGCTGGACAGCACGGCGGCCTGCGCATCCTTCGTAGCCGGGATCAGGGTCTCGCCCTCGGCCACACCGGCCAGGTTCTCGGCCTTCATGTAGTAGTCGATGAACATCGACGCCTCCTTGACATACTTGGAGTCGGCCGCGACCGACAGCGTCTGCGGGTTGGCAGCCTGAGCCGCACCCACGCTGCCCGCCAGCACCGGCAGGGCCACCCAGTCGAACCCCTTGGGTGCATCGGTCACGAACGAGCCTGCAGCGTAGGAACCCTGGACGGTCATGGCGAACTTCCCGGCGTACCAGGCCGGCAGCACGTCGGAACCGCTCTGGGTCAGCGTCGCCTTGTCGAGGCTGCCGTCCGCGGTCATCGCGGCGATCCGCTTGGGCACCTCGAGCTCCGGGTCTCCGACGGTGATCTTGGCGTCCTTGCCGCTGCCGTCGAAGAACTTGCCGCCAAAGCCCATGGAGAGGTTGAGGAAGGAGGCGGTGGGACTCTTCAGTCCCCACCCGACACCGGGTTTGCCGGTCTTGTCCTGGACCTGCTTGGCCATTGTCTGAAACTGGTCCCAGGTCATCGTGTCCCCGGTGGGGATGGTCACACCGGCCCGGTCCAGCAGCTTCTTGT
>JBBQAB010000094.1:0-2173 GCA_038198385.1 Propionibacteriales bacterium | reverse complement strand
TGGGCGCGCTCGGAGGTGGAGAGGAACCGCTCGACCGAGGCGGCGCCGGGGAACGACCAGGTGGGCAGCCGGGCCGCGCCGCGGGGTCCGCCCTCCAGCGGGTGCTCGGTGAAGTAGCGGGTGATGTGGCCGTACATGTCGTTGAAGCTCAGCGGGTTCCGGGCCCCCGAGCTCACGTGGTAGTACTCCGGCGTGCCGACCGCGGGCTCGGTCGCGCAGACGGCGACGATGGCGTTGACCACGTGGTCACAGGGCACGATGTCGAGGACCGAGTCCGGTGAGGCGGGGAACTCGGGCAGTTCACCACGACCGAAGGCCAGGATCAGCGGCTCGGCCATCTTGAAGCCCTCGATCCACCCCGGGTAGGGGTGCAGCCAGGACGATTCCACGACGGCCGGTCGGACCACGGAGACGTGGATGTCGGCCCCGAGCTCGGCCACCACCCGCTCCCCCAGCGCCTTGGTGAAGGTGTAGACGTCGGTCCAGCCCAGCGAGCGCGCGCGCTCGGTGCCCGCGGTCACGAGCTCGGACTGCACCCACTCCCGGCGCCGCCGCTCGGTGTCGGCCGCGGTCGTCAGGTAGCCAGCGGCACGGTGCTCCCGCTCGGCCTCCTTGCGCAGGGCCGTGAGCCGGGTCGAGGTGCGCGACTCGGCCTCGATCAGGTTGAACATGGCCAGCCCCGCGGCGGTCTCGGCCCGGTAGTCGATGTCGTGGACGTGTGGGGCCTCCGGGATCGCGCCCCGGCGCCGACCGGCCGTGTACGCGGTGGAGATGTGCACGTAGTGCGGGACCTTGGTGCGGTTCCCGTCGGCGTCGGTGACCGCCTCGAGCATCCGGTCCATCAGGGCCTTGGTCCCAACCACGTTGGTCGTGAAGGCCTGGTTGATGGGCGGGTCGAACGACACGTCGCCGGCACAGTGCACGACCACGTCGAGGTCGGCGGGCAGCGTGGGCACGTTCGGCAGATCGCCCTCGATCACCTCGATCCGGGCCGCCACCAGCTCCGCGGCCCCCCCGGCCTGCTCGCGTACGCCGGCGAAGATGGCCTTCTTGACCAGGGACACGACGCGGTCGTGCGCGCTGGCGGAGCCCTTGCGCCGCACGATCACCGACGGGACGGTGTCGGGGAGCTCGGTCAGGATCTTCCAGAGCAGCTGCTCACCGATGAAGCCGGTCACCCCGGTCAGCACGATCTTCTTGCCGGCGAGCAGGTCGCGAAGCCGCCCGTCGAGGTGCTGCACGTCGTGTCCGGGGCTCGGCTCGACCACCTCTCCGGAGGTGGGCAGGCGGCGGAAGCTGTCCGCGGGTGCGCTCGTCACCGGCCGCTCCCCTGCGGGTCGGCGGCGCGGAGGGCCTCCTCGATGGTGAAGTTGCCGACGTAAAGGGCAGTGCCGATGATAGCGCCCTCCACCCCGGTGGGCACCAGGTCGGCCAGGGTCGCGATGTCCTCCAGGGTGGAGATGCCGCCGCTGGCCACGACCGGCTTCGTGGTCCGCTCGCACACTGCGCGCAGCAGCTCCAGGTTGGGACCGGCCAGCATGCCGTCGGAGGCGACATCGGTGACCACGAAGCGGGCGCAGCCGGCGCAGTCCAGACGCTCGAGGGTCTCGAAGAGGTCCCCGCCCTCGCGGGTCCAGCCCCGGGCGGCCAGCTTCGTGCCCCTGACGTCGAGGCCGATGGCGATCCGGTCGCCGTAGCGGTCGATGATCTCCTCGCACCACTCGGGATTCTCCAGCGCGGCCGTACCGATGTTGACCCGGGCGCAGCCGGTGGCCAGCGCACGCTCCAGCGTCTCGTCGTCGCGGATGCCGCCGGAGAGCTCGACCTGGAGGGACAGGTGGGAGGTGACCTCGGCGATGATCTCGGCGTTGTCGCCCCGGCCGAAGGCGGCGTCGAGGTCCACCAGGTGGATCCACTCCGCCCCCGCGTCCTGCCAGCGCTGGGCGGCCGCGCGGGGGTCACCGAAGCGCTTCTCCGTCCCGGCCCGACCCTGCACGAGCTGGACGGCCTGACCGCCGGCGACGTCCACAGCCGGCAGCAGGACGAGCCGGTCGAAACCCGGGGTCGAATGCACCCGATGACCCTACCGGAGCAGAACCTGGGCTCCTTGCATCACGACGGGAGCGAGCAGCCCGGCGGCGGGGCGCCCGGCGTGGGCGGTCGTGCGTCCGAG
>JBBQAB010000093.1:0-4147 GCA_038198385.1 Propionibacteriales bacterium | reverse complement strand
GAGGGAACCTTAGACAAGTCCCATCATCCCTGGTCAGAAGGACATTCGTGCGTCCCGACCCGCCACCAACCACCAACTCACGCGGTGGATCCAGGCTCAGACAGTCCGTGGCAGGTCGTCGTCGTACATGATCAACTCGCCCGTTGGCTGCCACGTTGGCTGCCACCGCGTTGCTCGAGGGCCTGAAGCGCTTCGCACGTGATCGACGTGTCGATGGTTCACGCCGGGTACCGGCCGCCGAGTTGTCCATGACTCAGTTCAAGACCGGGAGCGGGGTCGCCATGGAGCTCGGTGAGGAACCCGGCGAGCTGAGAGCGCTAGTCCGAGCACTCGGCACTGGTACCAGCAGTAGGACCAGCCCAACCACCAGCTCGGCCAGTGCGTACGTCGCCGATCCTGCGGTCTAGTGCTCGCTAAGGAGTCGCTGTGCGACCGCCAGACAGTCTTGGTCGGTCCCGAGCGCTCCAGATTCCCGTTGCCGGCCCGCCAGATCTAATGCCAACTCCACGCCGCAACCGCCGTCACGGCAGGCACCTAACAGCAGGCTTGCTCCACCCCGTTACAGACAGGTTACGATCTCGGGAAATTGATTGACAGTAAGCGAATCACCGTTTGGACTACGTAGTCACGAGTGAGACAACGTAGTCGAGCGGGTGATCAAGACGAAGACAGCGGGACAGGGGCGGCGCCAGCCGGTTGTGATGTTCGACGTCGCCCGTCAAGCTGGCGTGTCGCAGAAGACGGTCTCCCGCGTCGTCAACCATGCCCCCCATGTCCGACCCGAGGTTCGGAACCGCGTGCTGGCCGCGATCGACGACCTCGGTTACCGCCCCAACGTCGCGGCTCGGGCGTTGGTCACCCAACGGACGCACCTGATTGGTGTACTCGCGGTGGGCCTGCCACTCTTTGGCCCCGCGAGCCGCGTCTTCAGTCTCGAGCACGCCGCCCGAGAGCGAGGTTACGAGATCGCGCTGGCCTCGCTACCAGACATGTGGTCGGTCGCACTCCGCATCGCCGTCCACGGCCTGCTGTGCCGTGGAGCCGAAGGGGTCATCCTTGAGGTGCCCAACCATTTGATCGATCTGGACGCCGCCGCCTTCGAGGGCGTGCCGCTGGCGAGCAGTGTCGGACGCATCCCGGGGATCGAGCGCCAAGCCATCGTCGACACCCAGCAGGCCGAGGTGGGTCGGATGGCCACCGAGCACTTGCTCGGCCTTGGGCACGAGACGGTGTGGCATATCGCTGGCGCGCTGGACTGGGACTCGGCCCGGCAACGTCGGGAGGGATGGGCCGCAGCCCTCGCCGCCGACGGGCGTCGCGAGCCGGAGGTACTGCAGGGCGACTGGTCGGCCCGCTCGGGATACGAGATCGGCCGCGTGCTGGCCCAGCGCGACGACGTGACAGCGATCTTCACCGCGAACGACTCTCAGGCGATGGGGGTGATGCGTGCGCTGGTTGAGGCGGGGCGGTCCATTCCCGGCGATGTGTCCGTGGTCGGCGCTGATGACGTCCCCGAGGCCGAGTACCAGATGGTGCCGCTGACCACCCTCCGCTACAACCAGGAAATGGTCGCGAACCAAGTCTTGTCCGAGCTCGTCTCCCTGATCGACGGCGGGGAACCCACTATGGCCGGTATCAACACCTCCCACGAGCTGGTGGTCCGAGCATCCACCGGTCCACCGCCGCCTCGGGCGTCCCGGGCGTCTCGGCCGCCCTCGCCGACCTGACCCGTTCACCCGCCACCGAGCCCATCCTGCACCACCCGTTCTGCACCGTTCACTGTCGAAAGAAGGAACTCATGTCCACCAACCCATTCACCCGTCGTCGATTCCTCGGGACCGCCATCGGTGCCTCCGGAGGTCTTGCGCTGGCGGCCTGCGGAGGTGGTGGCGGCTCCAACACGACGGCCCCGGCCGCGCAGAAGGTCACCCAGGACAAGATCGACGCCGCCATGAACACCGAGACGACGTTGACATTCTGGAGCTGGGTGCCCGATCTGCAGAACGAGGTCGACCTGTTCGAGAAAAAATACCCGAAGGTCAAGGTCAAGCTGGTTAACGTGGGCCAGGGCGCCCCGCATTACCAAAAGATCCGCGCGGCTATCAAGTCCGGTCAGGGTGCGCCAGACGTCGCCCAGGTGGAGTTCCAATACATCCCGTCCTTCACCCTGGGTGACAATCTGCTCGACATCTCCTCCTACGGCGCCGCGGACATCAAGCCCCAGTATCCCGACTGGGTCTGGTCGCAGGTGATCAAGGGCGACGCTATCTACGGCGTCCCGCAGGATGTCGGCCCGATGGGTCTGCTCTACCGCGAGGATCTGCTCAAGGCGGCCGGCGTCGAGGTGCCCACCACGTGGGACGAGTTCGCCACCGCTGCCGAGAAATACCACGCCGCCAACCCGAAAAGTTATCTGTCCAACCTGGCGCCCAGCCAGGCCGGTCAGTTCATCGCCTATATGTGGCAGCTCGGTGCCCGCCCGTTCAAGTTCGACGGAACGAAGACCGTGACGATCGACCTGGCCAGCAACCAGGGCAAGCAGGTCGCGAAGTTCTGGGGCGACCTGAGCGCCAAGGGGCTGGTCTCGGTCGACCCCGACTTCACCGACCAGTGGTACCAGGGTCTGTCCAACGGCAAGTACGCCACCTGGCCCACCGCGGCCTGGGGTCCGGTGTTCCTGCAGGGAACCGCTAAGAAGACCTCGGGCAAGTGGCGCGCGGCAGCGCTGCCGCAGTGGGACGCCAGCCAGCCAGCCTCCGGCAACTGGGGTGGGTCGACCGATGCGGTGCTGAAGAGCACCAAGACCCCGATCCAGGCGGCCATGCTGGCCCTGTTCATCAACACGGACCCGACGTCGGCACTGCGGCTGTCTACCGAGCAGTTCCTGTTCCCGCCGTCGACCGAGGTCCTCAAGAACCCGAAGTTCGCTGACCAGACACCGGCGTTCTTCGGTGGCCAGAAGGTCAACGCGCTGTTCACCCAGATCTCCGACACCGTAGGTACGGACTTCAGCTGGGTGCCGTTCATGGACTTCGTCTATTCCAACTTCAACGACACCCTCGGCAAGGCCATGGCCGACCGGACCGATCTCGTAGCCGGGTTGCAGAAGTGGCAGGACGCGGTTGCCGGATACGCCAAGGCCCAGGGCTTCACCGTCGCCTGAGCCCCACGCTGGTCTGCCGGCCGGTGAACGGTCTCCTCAAGCTCGGGGACCGTCCACCGCCGGCCGGCATCCCGGCCCTCCCGTAGTTCCTCATCCTTTGAAAGGGCGAGCCATGGCTACTGCGACCAGCACAGCCGAGATCCAGACCCAGCACACCACCCCACCCCGAAAGCCGCTGACCGTGGCCAAGAAGCGCCAGTATTGGGCGGCCTACCTCTTCGTTCTCCCGTTCTTCGTCATCTTTGTCGCAATGATCATTGTCCCGCTGGGTTACGCGGGTTACCTGTCGTTCTTCACGCAGCAGTTGGTGGGCGGCACTTCCTTCGCTGGCTTCGCCAACTACACCCGAGCGCTGACGGACCCGGACTTCCTGTCTGGGGTGGCGCGGATGGGGTTGATCCTGGCTATTCAGGTTCCGATCATGTTGGGCCTGTCCCTGTTCTTCGCGCTGGCGCTGGACAGCGGCATGGTGCGGCTGGCCAAGTTTGTCCGGCTCGGCATCTATGTCCCCTATGCCGTACCGGCCGTGGTGGCAACGCTGATGTGGGGCTACCTGTACGGCCCGGACTTCGGTCCGTTCGCGCAGCTGTCAGACATTCTCGGCGTCCCGAAGATACCGTTCCTGTCGCAGCACTTCGTCCTGTTCTCGATCATTAACGTCGTGAACTGGGAATTCATCGGCTACAACATGATTATCATTTACGCGGCGCTCCGGTCGATCCCCACCGACCTCTACGAAGCAGCCCGGGTCGACGGTGCCACGGAGCCGCGGATCGCCTGGTCCATCAAGATCCCCGCGGTCCGTCCGGCGCTCATCCTGACCGTCATCTTTTCGGTGATCGGAACGTTCCAGCTCTTCAACGAACCCAACCTGCTGAAGATCCTGGCGCCCAACGCGATCAGCTCCTCGTATACCCCCAACCTGTACGCCTACTCCCTGGCGTTCGTGAACCAGGACGCTAACTACGCCGCGGCGATCGCGTT
>JBBQAB010000092.1:0-5772 GCA_038198385.1 Propionibacteriales bacterium | reverse complement strand
TGCCCGCCGCTCGGGAGGCCGGGGTCGGCATCATCGCCCGGGTCCCGCTGGCCAGTGGTCTGCTCAGCGGCAAGTACACCGCCAAGACCACCTTCGACGCTGGCGACCACCGCACCTACAACCGGGACGGCTCCGCCTTCGACGTGGGCGAGACCTTCTCTGGGGTGGACTTCGATACCGGGGTCCAGGCGGCGGTCGAGTTCTCCCAGCTGGTCTCGACGCTGCCGTTCGAGGCCACACCCGCTCAGGCCGCGCTGGCCTGGATCGCTCAGCAGGACGGCGTCACGACCGTCATCCCCGGCGCCCGCTCACCCCAGCAGGCCCGGCTGAACGCCGCGGCCGGCGGGCTGCCCCCGCTCGGCGCCGACTTCATGGCCGGGGTCACCGAGCTCTACGACCGGTCCATCCGGCGGACGGTCCACGACCGCTGGTGATCCCGGAGGTGGCCCACCCGCCGGCCGTCGGGCCACCTCCGCTGTCGCGCCGCCCGTCCGGCCCGGGCCACCTCCGGTGTCGCGCCGCCCGTCCGGCCCGGGCCACCTCAGCGGGGAGCTGGGTGTTGCCTCTGGCGGGTGACCGCTCCTGGGTCCGCCCTCAGCCCTCGACCAGGGTGTCGGGCCGGCGCCGGACCCCGGTAGCCAGCTGGGTGAGGGGCAGGAAACCGAGCGGGGCGGTGTGCCAGACGGCGGTGGAGGACCCCGTGCTCGGGTTCAGGCTGACCCGCAGGTGGTGCGGGGTCTGGATGAAGACGACCTCGGCGGCAAACGTCTCCGGGTCGGTCCACGCGCCGGACGCCACCAGCTCGACCTGCCCGCCGGCCGCAGCCGGGACCGAGGTGGCGAGCCAGCCGCCGTCGCCGCAGGCCACGGCGAAGTCCTCCCCGCCACTGCTGACCTCCATCAGCCAGCCGCCTCCCGACCGCTCCGTCACCCCGGTCGCCCGCAGGAAGCGGTCCGCCCGCAGGTCCTCGCGGTGGGTGCTCGGCTTCGGGTCGCCCGCCTGGACGACCGGCAGGGCGAGGTCGCGCAGCCGGGCGGCGAGGACGGTGTCGGCCTCGGCCGAGCCCGGGCCGTCCAGGGCCGGCAGGAGATGGGTCCAGGCGGCGTCGAGCACGGCCTGCATGTTCTCGGTGGCCGACGTGGTCGCCAGCACCGCATCCGGCTCGGGCAGGATCACGCAGAACTGCCCGTACGCCCCGTCGCCGCGGTAGCCGTGCCGGGCGTTCCAGAACTGGTAGCCGTAACCCTGGCGCCAGTCCGGGTTCGGCTCCAGCGGGTTGGGGGTGTGCACCCGGGTGGCCTCGGCCACCCAGCCTGCGGGCAGCAGCCGCTCGCCCTGCCAGACGCCGTCGTCGAGGTAGAGCTGACCGAACCGCGCGACGGACTCCGTGCTCAGGTGCAGACCGCTGAAGCCCAGGTCCCGGTCGGCCGGGTAGCGGTCCCAGTAGGCGTCCTCGATCCCGAGTGGATCGAGCAGCCGGGGCCGCAGATAGCTGAGCAGGTCCTGCCCGGTCACACGCTGCACGATCGCGCCCACGGTGTAGGTGGCGATGTTGTTGTAGGCGAAGCCCGAGCCCGGCTCCTGCTCGGGGACGACCTGCAGAAAGCCCCGGACCGGCTCGTCCCGGTCGATGCGGACGGCCCGCTCGAGGGCGTCCTCCGTGTGGCCGGTGGCCATGGCCAGCAGATGCCGGACCCGCAGCGACCGGACCCGCGGGTCGGTCGCCACGTCGTCGTGCTCGGGGAAGAACGAGACCACGGTGTCGTCCAGGCTGAAGCGGCCCTCGGCCACGGCCAAGCCGCAGGCGGTCGAGGTGAAGCTCTTGCTGAGGGAGTAGAGCAGGTGCACGTCGTCGCGCTGGTAGGGCGACCACCAGCCCTCGGCAACCACGGCACCGTGCCGCAGCAGCATCACACTGTGCAGCTCGACCCCGGCGGCCGCCACGGCGTCGAGGAACGCGGCCACCCCCGAGCCGTCGACGCCCTGCGCGGAGGGCGCCCGGCGGGGGAGCGGCCCGGGGGCCGGCCGGGCAGGGGAGGAGGCAGCGGGTGAGCTCGCAGAGGACATGGGGTCGACCCTAGCCCGAGCCTCGGACAGGGCCGGGTGGCTCGGTCGTGGCCTGGGCCGGCGTACGGCAGACTGGACCGATGCGCGACGTGGTCATCCTGGGCAGCACCGGTTCGATCGGGACCCAGGCGCTGGAGGTCATCGCCGACCGCCCGCAGGAGTTCCGGGTCGTCGGGCTGGCCGCGGGCGGCGCCCACGTCGCTCTGCTGGCTCGGCAGGCTCTGGACACCGGTGCCCACGTGGTCGCGGTCAGCCGCGCCACGGTCGTCCAGGACCTGCAGCTGGCCTTCTACGCCGCGGCCAAGGAGCGGGGCTGGGCCACCGGGGACACGAGGCTGCCGAAGATCCTCGCCGGCCCGGACGCCGCCACCCAGATCGCGGCCATGCCCTGTGACGTGGTCCTGAACGGGATCACCGGCTCCACCGGGCTGGCCCCCACGCTGGCGGCGCTGGCCGCGGGGCGGACCCTGGCCCTGGCCAACAAGGAGTCCCTGGTCGTGGGCGGGACCCTGGTCACCTCGGCGGCCGCCCCGGGTCAGATCGTGGCCGTCGACTCCGAGCACTCCGCCCTGGCCCAGTGCCTGCGGGGGGGCCGGGCCGAGGAGGTGGACCGGCTGGTGCTGACCGCCAGTGGCGGCCCGTTCCGCGGTCGGAGCCGGGCGGAGATGGCTGATGTCACCCCGGCCGAGGCCCTCGCCCACCCGACCTGGGACATGGGTCGGGTGATCACCACCAACTCCGCCACCCTGGTCAACATGGGCCTGGAGCTGCTGGAGGCCTACCTGCTCTACGGGGTGGACCTGGACCGGATCGACGTCGTGGTGCATCCGCAGTCGGTCGTGCACTCCATGGTCCAGTTCGTCGACGGCTCCACCCTGGCCCAGTGCTCGCCGCCGGACATGAAGCTGCCGATCGCCCTCGGCCTGAGCTGGCCGGACCGGCTGCCCGGGGCCGCCCGGTCCTGCGACTGGAGCAACGCGACCAGCTGGACCTTCGAGCCGCTCGACCAAGAGGCCTTCCCGGCCGTGGAGCTGGCCCGGGAGGCCGGCCGGCGGGGTGGCACGGCGCCGGCCGTGTTCAACGCGGCCAACGAGGTGTGCGTGGACGCCTTCCACGAGGGTCGGATCGGCTTCCTGGCCATCGTCGACCTAGTGGCGCGGGTGCTCGCCGAGCATTTCGACGACGGAGCACCGCCCGCGCCCGAACCGCCCGCCCCGGAACCGCCCGGTCCCGTACCGTCTGACCCGGAACCGCCTGCGGGTTCGCACGGCGACGTAGGCTCGAAACTGGTCCGCAGTGACGATCTGAGCCTCGAGGTCGTCCTGGCGGCCGACGCGTGGGCCCGGCGGCGGGCCACCGAACTCGTGTCCACTCCGGTGGAGAGGGAGCAGCAGCCCTAGATGGAACTCGTGATCTACGTCGGTGCGGCGGTGCTGTTCTTCGCCCTGGTGATGGCCTCGATCGCCCTGCACGAGGTCGGCCACCTGGTGCCGGGCAAGCTCTTCGGGGTCAAGACGACCCAGTACTTCGTCGGCTTCGGCCGCACGCTGTGGTCGCGCCGGATCGGGGAGACCGAGTACGGGTTCAAGGCCATCCCGCTCGGGGGGTACGTCCGCTTCGTCGGCATGTTCCCCCCGGCCAAGAACCACCCGGGCCAGGTGCGGGAGTACAGCACCGGCCCGTTCCGGGCGCTGGCCGACAACGCCCGGGCGGCCGAGTGGTCCGACATCACCCCGGAGGACGACGGTCGGCTGTTCTACCAGAAGAAGTCCTGGCAGAAGCTGATCATCATGGCCGGCGGTCCGCTGATGAACATCTTCCTGGCCTTCGTCATCCTGCTGGGGGTGACCTCGACGTACGGGGTCTACCGGGCTCAGCTGACGATCGCCCAGGTGCAGGACTGCGTGGTGCCCGCCACCGCCACCGACCAGAGCTGCGCCGGGCAGCCGCTGACCCCCGCCGCCCGGGCCGGGCTGCGGGCCGGTGACACCGTGTCCGCCTTCAACGGCCAGGCCGTGACGTCCTGGGACCAGGTCTCCCGGCTGATCCGGGCCAACCTGGACCGCCCGCTGACCCTGGCCGTACGGCGGGACGGCCAGCAGGTCGTGCTCCCCACGGTCAACACGGTGGTGACCGGGGTCCCCGACCGGTACGACCCCTCGAAGCGGGTGGCAGCCGGCTTCCTCGGCGTGGTTCCCGACCAGGTGCGCCAGACCGGCGGGCCGCTGGTGGTCGCCGCCGACATGTGGCAGATGACCAAGCAGACCGCGGTCGCACTGGTCTCGTTCCCGGCCAAGGTGTACGACACCGGCTACAACCTGGTGACCGGCAAGCCCCGGGACGTCTACGGTCCGATGAGCATCCTCGGGGCCAGCCGGGCGGCCGGCGAGATCGCGGCCACGGACAAGATCGGCGCCACGGCCAAAGTCGCCAGCCTCTTCACGGTGCTGGGCTCGGTCAACCTGTTCGTGGCGCTGTTCAACTTCGTCCCGCTGCTGCCGCTGGACGGCGGCCACATCGTCGGGGCCCTGTACGAGGGACTCAAGCGGGGCCTGGCCCGCCTCTTGCGTCAGCCCGACCCCGGGCACGTGGACACGGCCCGGATGCTGCCCGTGGCCTACCTGGTGGGCGGGGTGATCCTCATCTCCGGTGTGGTGCTGATCCTGGCCGACCTGATCGACCCGATCCGGCTGTTCTGACCCGGCGGCGACCGCCCGCCGAGACGTCGCGGCCCGGGGCGGGCAACGGGGTCGCCGGACCCCGCGGGGCGTCAGGCGCCTCGGCTACGCTGGCCAGTGGCGGACGGTCACCGTACGCCTCCTGTCGACACGAGAGATTGGCCTCATGAGCATCGCCCTGGGAATGCCCGCCCTGCCTCCGCCCGTGCTCGCGCCCCGACGCCCCACCCGGAAGATCAAGGTCGGCAAGGTGGAGGTCGGCGGGGACGCCCCGATCAGCGTCCAGTCGATGACCACGACCCTGACCTCCGACATCAACTCCACGCTGCAGCAGATAGCGGAGCTGACCGCCACCGGTTGCGACATCGTCCGGGTGGCCGTGCCGAGCCAGGACGACGCCGACGCGCTGCCGGCGATCGCGCACAAGTCACAGATCCCCGTGATCGCCGACATCCACTTCCAGCCCAAGTACGTCTTCGCCGCGATCGACGCCGGCTGCGCCGCCGTCCGGGTCAACCCGGGCAACATCCGGGCCTTCGACGACCAGGTCAAGGAGATCGCGCGCGCCGCGGGTGACCGGGGCACCTCGATCCGGATCGGGGTCAACGCCGGCTCGCTGGACAAGCGGCTGCTGGCCAAGTACGGCAAGGCCACCCCGGAGGCGCTGGTCGAGTCCGCGCTGTGGGAGGCCAGCCTCTTCGAGGAGCACGGCTTCCGGGACTTCAAGATCTCGGTCAAGCACCACGACCCGGTGGTCATGGTCCGGGCCTACGAGATGCTCTCCGAGGCCTGCGACTATCCCCTCCACCTCGGGGTCACCGAGGCCGGACCCGCCTTCCAGGGCACGATCAAGTCCGCCGTCGCCTTCGGCGCCCTGCTCTCCAAGGGCATCGGTGACACGATCCGGGTCTCCCTGTCGGCCCCGCCGGTCGAGGAGGTCAAGGTCGGCCTCAAGATCCTGGAGTCGCTGAACCTGCGGCCCCGCAAGCTCGAGATCGTCTCCTGCCCGTCCTGCGGCCGAGCCCAG
>JBBQAB010000091.1:0-3884 GCA_038198385.1 Propionibacteriales bacterium | reverse complement strand
GCCCGACGCTACCTTCGCCCGCCCCGACCTGGCCACCTTCGCCCGCCTGCACGAGCTTGGTTTGCACGTGACCGGTCAACGGCTCGAACCCGACCGTGCGGTCCTCGCGTGCCGAGTCCTCGAGCCGGACCAGTGGTGCCGCCGCTGCGGTTGCGAAGGGGCCGCTCGGGACAGCGTCACCCGGGAGCTGGCGCATGAGCCGTTCGGGTGGCGCCCTACGACGCTGGTCGTCACGGTCCGCCGGTACCGGTGCCCCGGGTGCGGTCACGTGTGGCGCCAGGACACCACCCGTGCGGCCGAGCCGCGAGGCAAGCTTTCCCGCCGCGGGCTGGCGTGGGCGCTCGAGGGGATCGTGTGTCAGCACCTGACCGTCGCCCGGGTCGCCGAAGGCCTCGGGGTCGCGTGGAACACCGCGAACGACGCGGTCCTCGCCGAAGGCAAGAGGGTGCTGATCAGCGACCCGGCCCGCTTCGACGGGGTCACCACCATCGGCGTCGATGAGCACGTCTGGAGGCACACGAGGCGAGGTGAGAAGTACGTGACCGTCATCATCGACCTCACCCCAATCCGTAACGGCACCGGGCCTGCCCGGCTACTTGACATGCTCGAAGGCCGCTCCAAGGCGGCGTTCAAGACGTGGCTCGCCGCCCGCCCGCAGGCCTGGCGCGACCATGTGCAGGTCGTCGCGATGGACGGGTTCACCGGTTAGGCCGATGTCGTGGTTATGCCGACCTTGGGGGTGTCGTGCCTGGTGAGGAGCACTCTGCGGCCTGCAATCTTCGGCATAACGGGTCTGGAGGGGCGGCACGCTGAACTTCCTGGTCCTAGGAAGGGAGATGCCGCATGAACGGTGATGTTGAGGATGATCGTCCTGATGAAGGGCGGGTGGTCGCGGAGGACGCGGTGGGTGCCTTCGCGGAGTACCTCTGGAACGTCAAGGGTTCCTCGAGCGGTACGGCGGAGTGCTATTCGCGTCATGTCCGCTCGTTCCTTGCGAGGGTGGCCGATCCTGACGGTGTCGTCGACCTGCGTGGCGTGTCGGCCCTACAGGTGCGCTCTTACGTGACCGTTCTGGGTGGCCGGTACGCAGCGGAGTCGTTGAAGTTGATCGCTACCTCGATCCGCTCGTTCCTGGGGTTCGCGTGGATGTCGGGGTGGACGACCAGCGATCTGCGCGGTGCGGTCGGTCCGGTGGTGGTCCACCGTTCGGGGCGCCTACCCAGGGCATTGCCGCTGGAGGACGTTCAGCGGTTGCTGGGAAGTGCGGATCGGAGCACGACGATGGGGATCCGGGACTACGCGCTGATGCTGCTGCTGTTCCGGTTGGGTCTGCGCGCCGGTGAGGTCGCCAGCTTGCGTTTGGACGACATCGACTGGGGGGAGGCGACGATCACCGCGACGGTCAAAGGCGGTGGTCGGCGGACGTTTCCGATCCCGCAGGACGTGGGTCAGGCGGTGGTGGCCTACCTGCGGCAACGCCCGGGCGACGTCACCCGCCGCGAGGTCTTCCTGCAGGTCCGCAGTAGCCAGGCCTGCATGAACAGTTCGGCGGTGACTCAAGTCGTGGCTCGTAACGCCGCTCGTGCCGGTCTGGGGACGGTTCGGGCGCATCGCCTGCGGCACTCCGCGGCCCGCGCGGTTCTGGCCGGTGGAGGCACCCTGGCTGAGGTCGGCGAGCTGCTCGGCCACAGCACAGCAGAGGTCACCATGGTGTACGCCTCCTTCGACCTGTCCTCGTTGCGCGCCCTGGTCCGGCCTTGGCCCGTGGAGGTGGACGATGCCTGACCTGCCCGGCCTCATCGGTGAGTACATGACCTTCCGCGCGGCGCGTGGCTTCCAGCCGAACCGCAAGGTCGAACGCCTTCTGACCCAGTTCGTCACCTCGCTGCCACCGGCACCGACAAACGGTCTGCTTTTCGGGCACGACCAGGCGATGGCCTGGGCCCACTTTCCGGCCGCAGGGTCTCCCTCGTGGTGGTCCTACCGCCGTTCCACCGTGCGGCAGTTCGCGGTCTACCTGGCTGGGTCCGGCCTGCCGGTCGGAATACCGGCCGTGCATCAGGGACCGGGTGGGCCGCGCCGCGCGACCCCGTACCTGTACACGGACACCGACATCCAAGCCCTCATGCAGGCGGCCGATGAGTTGTTCAGCCCGCTGCGGGCGGCCACGATGAAGACGTTGACCGGGCTGCTGGCAGTTACCGGGATGCGGATCGGGGAGGCGCTCGGGCTCACGATCGGCAACCTCGACCTGGATGACGGTGTCGTCGTCATCACCGCGGCGAAGTACGGACGTCAGCGCATCGTGCTGCTCGATACGACCTCGTGCCGAGCGATCACCAAGTATCTGCACCGCCCGGACCGGCAGCGCGTCGGGCTCGCGCCCGAACGTCCCGTGCTCACCACGGGCAAGGGAACGAGAGTGCCAGAGAGCAACGCGCGTGGCGCCTTCCACGCGATGACCCAGCATGCCGACCTGCCATCGCGGGCCGGCGCCCGGCCACGTCCGCACGACCTCCGCCACGCCTTCACGACCCAGACCATGATCGAGGCCTACCGGTCCGGGCGTGACCAGGCCAGGACGCTGACGCTGCTGTCGGTGTGGCTCGGCCACTCCAACCCCGCGGACACCTACTGGTACCTGCAGGCCGCGCCGGAGATTGCCGCCATCGCGGCCCAGCGGCTCGACGAAGACCAGGACTGCTGATGGCCGCCCTCGCCCCAGTCCTTCAGGAGTACTTCACCGCCTACCTGAGGACCCAGCGCGCCATGAGCGGCGCGACCATCCATACCTACCGAGACACCTGGAAACTGTTCCTCGGATTCCTGTCCCAAACAGTTCACGTCCCCGCCTACCAACTCCAGATCACCGATATCGACGCCGCCCGTGTCCTGGCGTTTCTCGACCACCTGGAGACGCAGCGCGGTAACAGCACGGCCACCCGGAACCTGCGCCTGGCCGCGATCAAGTCCCTCATGGCCTTCTACGCCACCAAGGCCCCAGAACAGTTGCACACCATCGCCCAGATCCACGCCATCCCGGTCAAGAAGAAGCCCAGACCGCAGCCGATGTTCCTGACCAGCGCCCAGACACAAGCGCTGCTGGCAGCGATCAGCACCAGCACCTGGACCGGCCGCCGGGACCGCGCAATGTTCACCCTCGCGGCGCAGACCGGGCTGCGGCTCAGCGAGATTACCGGACTGACGCCCTCCAGCCTCCACCTCGGACAGGGCGCTTACCTCGCCTGCACCGGCAAAGGACGCAAGTCCCGCACCACGCCCCTGACCGCGGCCACGACCGCGGTGCTGGCCACCTACCTGCACGAACGCAAGAACCGTCCAGGTGAGGCGCTCTTCCCCAACCCGCAAGGCCGCGCCCTGTCACCGGACGCAGTGCAGCAACGACTCTCTACCCACGTGGTTCGAGCTGTGACCAGCTGCCCCGAGCTGGCCGAGAAGCACATCACCGTGCACACGATGCGACACACCGCGGCCATGCGATTCCTCGAGGCCGGGATCGACACCGCCGTCATCGCCCTGTGGCTTGGTCATGAGTCCATCGCGACGACCGGCATCTACTTGCACGCCGACCTGAACATCAAGCGTGCGGCCCTCGAACGCACTCGCCAGCCCGACACCCCCGCCGGCGACTACCACCCCGAGGACCCGCTACTGTCCTGGCTTCAGGCCCTGTAATTATGCCGAAGACTGCAGGCTGCAGAGTGCCCCTCACCAGGCACGACACCCCCAAGGTCGGCATAACCACAACATCGGCCTAACCGGTGTTATCCCGAGATCGGGATAACACCGGGTTCAAGACCGCTGCAGCTGAGGAGCTACCCGACGCGGTCACGGTCATGGACCCGTTCCACGTTGTGCGTCTT
>JBBQAB010000090.1:0-4287 GCA_038198385.1 Propionibacteriales bacterium | reverse complement strand
GCCGGATCTTCTCCTACGACGCCACGGGTGGCCGCTACGAGGAGCACGCGTTCTTCTCCGTCGGCTCCGGCTCGGTGTTCGCCCGCGGCTCGCTGAAGAAGCTCTACCGACCCGACCTCGACCCCACCGAGGCGACCCTGGCCGTGCTGCAGGCCCTCTACGACGCCGCCGACGACGACTCGGCCACCGGTGGGCCCGACCTGGCCCGCGGTATCTTCCCGGTCGTGATGATCACCACGATCGACGGGGTGCAGCGCGTCGACGACAGCCAGATCGGCCAGATGGTCGCCCAACTGGTCGCGGGCCGTGCCCAGCGCCCCGACGGACCTGGAGCACCCCTGCGATGAGCATGCCGTTCTACGTCGCCCCCGAGCAGCAGATGAAGGACCGGGCCGACTACGCCCGGAAGGGCATCGGGCGGGGCCGCTCGGTCGTCGTCATGCACTTTGCCGACGGCATCCTGTTCGTGGCCGAGAACCGGTCCCAGGCCCTGCACAAGGTCAGCGAGATCTACGACCGGATCGGCTTCGCCGCGGTCGGGCGCTACAACGAGTTCGAGAACCTGCGGACGGCGGGGATCCGCTACGCCGACCTCCGCGGCTACAGCTACGACCGGACCGACGTCACCGGCCGGGGGCTCGCCAACGCGTACGCGCAGCTGCTCGGTACGATCTTCTCCTCGGGCGGGGAGAAGCCGTACGAGGTCGAGATCATCGTGGCCGAGCTGGGGGCCACCCCGGCTCTGGACCAGATCTACCGGCTGACCTACGACGGCTCGGTCGGGGACGAGCAGGACTTCGCGGTGATGGGCGGCTCGGCCGAGGTCATCACCGAGAAGGTGCGCCAGGACTTCCGTGCCGGCCTGGGTCTGGCCCAGGCGACCCGGCTCGCGGTCGCCGCGCTCGCGGCCGACGGCGGACCCGGTGCCGTTCCGCGGATGCTGGAGGTGGAGGCCCTCGAGGTCGCCATCCTCGACCGCAACCGACTGCTGCCGCGTAAGTTCCGCCGCATCCTGGGGGACCGGCTGGCCGACCTGCTCTTGGACAGCATCGAGCCGGAGGACCCCGGGCACGAGGCCCCGGCCCAGCTGGTGACCGAGAGTGCGGCTCCCGAGGTGCTCCTGCCCGAGCAGCCCGTCGACGGCCCCGCGGCGGAACCCGGGTCGTGAGCGGTCCGCCCACGCCCGTCACGGTGGTCATCGGGACGGGCCTGGTCGGTGCGTCCATCGGCTGTGCCCTGACCCTCGCGGACTACCCCGTGCACCTCCGCGACCGGACCAGCAGCCACGCCCAGGTCGCCGCCAGCCTCGGCGCTGGGAGCACCGACGTGCCCGTGGCCGGGACCGTCGGACTGGTGGTGGTCGCCGTGCCGCCGGCCGCCCTCGCCGCGGTGGTGGTGGACAGCCTGCGGACCTACCCGTACGCCACGGTCACCGACGTCGGCTCGGTGAAGGCCGGTGTGCTGGACTCGGTCTGGCGACACGAGGTGGACCTGTCGCGCTACGTGGGCTCGCACCCGATGGCCGGGTCGCAGCACTCGGGCCCGCTAACCGCCCACGCCGACCTGTTCGAGGACCGCACCTGGGTGATCACGCCCCACCGCCGCTCGGCGCGCGCCTCGGTCGCGATGGTGGCCGCGATGGCCACCGCCTGTCGGGCCCGTCGGGTGGTGATGGACGTCGACGACCACGACGTAGCCGTGGCCCGGGTCTCGCATCTGCCGCACCTGATGTCGGTGCTGATGGCGGGCCACCTGACGACCGTGGCCGAGGCCGACCTGATGCTGGCCGGCCAGGGACTGCGCGACGTCACCCGGATCGCCGGCAGCGACCCGGGGCTGTGGGAGCAGATCGTCGGGGCCAACGCGACCGCGGTGCTGGGCGAGCTGCGCGGGGTCCAGCAGCGGCTGGTTGAGCTGATCTCGGCCATCGAGGCCGAGCCCGATCCCGAAGCGCTGCGCAGCCAGCTGGAGCGCGGGGTCGACGGCACCCGGCGGATTCCTGGCAAGCACGGTGCGGCTGCGGTCCGCTACGACCAGGTGGTGGTCGCCATCCCGGACGCCCCCGGCGCGCTGGCCCGGCTGTTCGCCGACGTGGAGGAGGCCGGGGTCAACGTCGAGGACATCGCCATCGAGCACGACCAGGACCGTCAGGTCGGCTATCTCTCGCTCTCGGTCGCCCCGGACCGGAGCCGTGACCTGCGGGCGGCCATGCAGAGCCGCGGCTGGTCGGTTCCCTGAGCACACGGCGACACCGGCCCGTTCGGGTCGGGGCCGTTGTCGGACCCGGACGGTAGGCTGCAGGCTATGTCTGAGGCAACGACGGTGACGACGCACCACGTACGCGGGGGGTCCCTTCGACCCCTCGTCATCGCGATCGACGGACCCAGTGGTTCGGGGAAGTCGAGCACCGCCCGGGGGGTGGCCGACCGGCTCGGACTCGCCTTCCTCGACACCGGTGCGATGTACCGCGCGGTCACCTGGCTCGCGCTCGACCGGGGTCTGGACCTGTCCGACCGCGACGCAGTCGCCGGCCTGGTGACGGCGGCCGAGCTGGACATCAACACCGACCCGCTCAACGCCACCATCGCGGTGAACGGCACCGACGTCAGCCAGGCCATCCGCGAGCCCCAGGTGTCCGCGGCCGTCAGCGCCGTCGCCACCAACCTCGCCGTCCGGTCCGACCTGGTCGAACGGCAGCGGGCTCGGATCGCCGCGGCCGGCCCGGGCATCGTGGCTGAGGGCCGTGACATCACCACCGTGGTCGCCCCCGACGCCGACGTGCGGGTCCTGCTGGTGGCCGACCCGGCCGCCCGGGTGGCGCGGCGGCACGCCGAGCTCGGTGAGGTGGTCGACGCCTCCGCCGTGACCGACCAGGTCATCCGCCGGGACCGGGACGACGCCACGGTGGCCCAGTTCGAGTCCGCCGCTCCGGGGGTCCGGGTGATCGACTCCACCTACCTGGACCTCGAGCAGGTGATCGACGCGATCTGCGCCCTGGTCCCCAGCTCGGCGAAGGGTGAACCGTCGCCGTGATCACGGGGGTCAGCCCCGACCTCCCCCACATCGGAGCGCTGCCGACGGGCCAGGAGTGGGCCCTGCGGATCATCCGCGTCCCGGTGGCGCTGATCCTGCGACGGTGGTGGCGCGCCCGGGTGCACGGTGCCGAGCACGTCCCTGCCACCGGCGCGGTCATCCTGGCCGCCAACCACATCGGGCTCCTCGACGGCCCGGTCATCGTGGCGCTCACCGGACGGCTGACCTTCGCGCTGGCCAAGCACGAGCTCTTCGAGGGTCCGGGCGGTCGGCTCCTGGCCCACCTCGGACAGATATCGCTGAACCGGCGGATCGTCGACATCCGCGCCATCAACCTCGCGGTGCAGGTGCTCCGCTCGGACAAGGTGCTCGCCGTCTTCCCCGAAGGGGTCCGGACCGGGGGGGAGGTGAGCTATGCACGCGGTGGGGCCGCCTACCTGGCCATGGTGAGCGGCGCCCCCGTGGTGCCGGTCGCGATCCTGGGCACCCGCGAGCCCGGCCACACCCAGAGCCAGATGCCGCGCCGGGGCTCACCCATCCACATCGTCTACGGCGAGCCGTTCACGGTCCCGCAGCAGCCCTGGCCGCGGCGCAAGCATCTCGTGGCCGAGTGGAGCGAGCACGTGCGGAGCCGGCTGGCCGACCACGTGGTCGCTGCGCAGGCGCTCACCGGGCTACCCTTGCCAGGTCCGCCGAAGCCGAAACCGGCCCCTGAGGCCCGAACCGGTGGGCTCTATCCCGACGACAACCTGAGACGCAGCCCGTCTCGAGATCTTGAGTGAAGACAACATGAGTGACACCGCGACCGCTGAGGCGACGCAGATCCTTCCCGTGGTGGCAGTGGTCGGACGTCCCAACGTCGGCAAGTCGACCCTGGTCAACCGCATCATCGGCCGCCGCGAGGCGGTGGTCCAGGACATCCCGGGCGTGACCCGCGACCGCGTCTCCTACGACGCCAACTGGAACGGCCGCCAGTTCGTCCTGGTCGACACCGGCGGCTGGGCCCCCGACGCGCAGGGCATGGCGGCCCAGATCGCCGAGCAGGCCGAGCTGGCCATCGCCTCCGCCGACGCGGTGATCTTCGTGGTCGACGCGACGGTGGGGACCCAGGACGTCGACGAGGCCGTGGTGCAGATCCTGCGCCGCAGCGGCAAGCCGGTGGTGCTGGCGGCCAACAAGGTCGACGACCAGCGCTCCGAGGCCGAGGCCGCCACCATGTGGAACCTGGGTCTGGGTGAGCCGTTCCCGGTGTCG
>JBBQAB010000089.1:0-2000 GCA_038198385.1 Propionibacteriales bacterium | reverse complement strand
GGCGAGCGGCGGGCCCGGGCGATCGGTGCCACCCCGGCCGACGCCCTGCGGCGGCTGCTGGGCCACGAGCCCCGCGGGCACGCCGACATGTACGGCGGCTTCCTCGTCCCGCCCGACGACGACGGCGCCGACTTCGGGGTCCTGTTCTGGCACAAGGACGGGTTCTCGACCGCGTGCGGGCACGGCACGATCGCCCTGGGAGCCTGGGCGGTGCAGTCGGGACGGGTCGGGGCTCCCGACGCCGGGACCACCGACGTGGTGATCGACGTTCCCTCAGGGCGGGTCACCGCCCGCGTGCACACCGACGGCGGACGGGTGACCTCGGTGGAGTTCGTCAGCGTCCCCAGCTATGTCATCGTCACCGAGCTTCCCGTGGAGACCCGGCTGGGTGAGGTGGCGGTGACCCTGGCGTACGGGGGAGCGATCTACGCCCAGCTCGACGTCGGGCCGCTCGGGCTGACCGTCACCCCCGAGCACCACCTCGCCCTGATCGAGCTGGGCCGGGAGGTCAAGTGGGCCCTCGACGCCTCGCCGTACGCCCAGCACCCGAGCGACCCCCGGCTGAGCGGGGTCTACGGCACCATCCTGGTCGAGGACCTGGGCCGTGACGTCAGTGGCCCGCACCAGCGCAACGTGACGATCTTTGCCGACGGCGAGCTGGACCGCTCCCCGTGCGGCTCGGGCACCGCCTCCCGCGTGGCCGTGCTCGCCGCCTCCGGGCAGCTGGGCGTGGGGGAGACGTTGCGCCACGACTCGATCGTCGGCTCCCGCTTCCTGGCCCGGGTGGCTGGTCACGCGGAGGTGGACGGCCATCCGGCGGTCCTGCCCGTGGTGGCGGGCTCCGCCTTCCGGACCGGCGAGCACGTCTTCCTGGTCGATCCCGACGACGACCTGGTGCCCGGCTTCGTCCTGCGCTGAGCCGGCGGCGGTGCGGGGGGAGAGTGACCTCTTCCCAGCGGCGGGCGGAGGGGCTACTGTGCGGTTCATCCTGCGCGCCCCGGAGCCCCCGCTCCGACCGGCGTCCCCCCGCACCAAGGAGTTCCGTGTCACGTCGCCGTGCCGTCGGTGGAGTCGTTCTCGCTCTCGCCGCCACCACCTTCCTCGTCGCCCCGGCCCAGGCCGAGCCACCCGGTCTGTCCACCCCCCTCACCGGTCGCGCCTTCCAGCGCCTGGACACCGGCCAGCTCGGCAAGGTCCTGAACCTGCCGGCTGCCCTCGACCAGAACCGGACCGTCAGCGCCCTCGTGCAACTCAACGGTGACCCCGTCACCGTGCTGCGTCGCCGGAGCACGGGCACCTTCAGCGAGACCGCGGCGGAGCGCCAGGTCAAGGCGGGCCAGGACAAGGCCATCCCCCAGCTCACCGCGGCCGGCGCGACCCCGTACGGACGCCTGGACACGGTACTGAACGCCGTCCAGGTGCGGGTCAAGGCCGCCGACCTGCCCAAGCTCGCCGCGCTGCGCGAGGTGAAGGCCGTCCAGGTCTCGAACCTGGTCACGGCCGACAACTCCCGCTCCAACGTCGCCACCGGCGCCGACCGGGCCTGGCAGTACCTGGGCCGGACCGGCAAGGGTCGCACCATCGGCGTGATCGACACCGGGATCGACTACACCCACGCCGACTTCGGCGGGGCGGGCACCACGGCCGCCTACCAGGCCAACGACGGCACCGTCATCGAGCCCGGCTCGTTCCCGACGGTCAAGGTCACCGGTGGCTATGACTTCGTGGGCGACGCCTACGACCCGGGATCGGGCGACGTGGCGAAGGAGACCCCCAAGCCTGACCCCGATCCGCTCGACTGCGAAGGCCACGGCAGCCACGTGGCCGGGACCGCGGCGGGCTCCGGCGTCACGACCGCCGGTGCCACCTACGCCGGTCCCTACAACCGGGCCACGACCACCAAGAAGTTCGACGTCGAGCCGGGCGCGGCTCCCGAGGCCAAGTTGAAGGCCTACCGCATCTTCGGCTGCAGCGGTGCCGCCAACGACGACGTCATCATC